>JAVBRH010000324.1:0-29083 GCA_031548225.1 Apibacter sp. | reverse complement strand
ATCGGCGACTACCCCGTGAAACAATTCCGGAGCATAGTTTACCACAGCTCCCATCAGCAATCCTCCGGCACTCCCTCCATTAGCATACAAATGAGCCGGAGAAGTATAATTCTCTTGGATAAGGTATTGGGCGCAATCGATAAAATCATAGAAAGTATTTTTCTTTTTCAGCATTTTTCCATTTTCATACCAGGGTCTTCCCAAATCTTCCCCTCCCCGGATATGGGCTATCACATAAATAAACCCGCGATCCAAAAGGGATAAACGAAGGGAACTAAAGGCCGGATCCAGGGAATATCCGTAAGATCCGTATCCGTAGAGCAATAAAGGAGTGTCCCCGGACGGTCGGATATCTTTTTTCATTACCAAAGACATCGGAATCTGAGACCCATCCCGCGCAACTGCCCACAAACGTTGAGTAACATAATTAGTTTTATCAAAATCACCCAATACTTCCTGCTGTTTCAACAAGGTCTTTTCCCGGGTTTGCATATTGAAATCAACATCACTCCAGGGAGTGGTCAGCGAGGTGTAACGATACCGGAGCATTTCCGTGTCAAAATCCCGGTTGATGGAAATTCCTGCGGTATATACTTCTTCTCCAAAGGGAAGCTGATAGTTTACCGAATTATCCCAGCTTTTTATTTTTATATGGGTAAGTCCATTTTCTCTCTCTTCGGTTACCAGATAGTTTTTAAACAGTTCAAAACCTTCCAGAAGAACGTTTTCCCGGTGAGACATCACTTCTTCCCAGTTTTCCTTTCCGGTATGGGTTACCGGAGTTTTCATCAGTTTAAAGTTAAACGCTTTATCTTTATTGGTCAGAACATAGAAATGATCTCCAAAGTGATCAAAGGAATATTCCAGTTCTTTTTCCCTTTTCTGAAAAACCTTCCATTCCGCATCGGGAGTATCGGAAGGAACAAACCGATACTCATCGGATAAAGTACTTCCTGAAGCAATCACTATATACTCCATGGACTTGGTTTTGGTAACATACGTATTAAAGGTTTCATCTTCTTCTTCATATACCAGAATATCGTCTTTTTGGAGTGTTCCCAGCTTGTGTTTAAATATCCGGCAAGAGCGGAGTGTCTGCTCATCCTGCACGGAATAAAACAAGGTTTTATTATCATTGGCCCAAACCATATTTCCTGTGGTTTTCTCCAGTTGATCGGAATAAATTTCTTCTGTTTCCAGGTTTTTAACCCGGATGGTGTAAATCCTCCGGCTTACCGTATCTACAGAAAAGGCTGCCAGTTTATTATCCGAGCTGATACTTATTCCTCCTATTTGATAAAACTTATGTCCTTCTGCCATTTTGTTTATATCGAATATCACTTCTTCCGGATGGTCTAATGCTTCTTTTTTACGTATGTAAACCGGGTATTCTCCTCCTTTTATATATTTGGTCAGATACCAGTAATGATTGAATTTATAGGGGGCTGTTTCATCATCTTCCTTGATTCTTCCTTTCATTTCTGCAAACAATTCCTTTTGCAGATTTTCCGTAGATTTCATCTGCTCCCGGGTATAGGCGTTTTCTTCTTCCAGATAGCGGATAACTTCCGGATTTTCCCTGTCATTCAGCCAGTAATAATTATCGATTCTTATATCACCGTGAATGGTTAACTCTTGGGGAATCTTATTTGCTTTAGGAGTCTGCATGTTTTTTTCGATTTATTTTCTTAAACTTCAGCAAAAATAAGGGATTTAAAAACAGCTGCAATAGTAAAAAACGTTTTTTACGGTTTTCTGTTTTTGCACTTTTGTATCTATTTTTTAGTAAATGATTTATGTTTTGTTGTCTGTTTTAATATTTCTTTTTACCTTTCGCAACAATTGTTACTAACCACAAAAAACCATATACTTATTATGTCGAATGATTCTGGCAAAATTAAGTTCTACAGCGGAGAAAATGTTCCGTTAGAACTACATAAAGTTCGTATTGTACAAAAATTACATTTAGTCCCTATTGAAAGAAGGCTGGAAGCCTTATATGAAGGAGGATTCAATACTTTCCGGCTGGACACTAAAGACGTTTATCTCGATATGCTGACCGACAGCGGAACTAATGCTATGAGTGACCGGCAGCTGGGAGCCATGATGATCGCTGATGATGCATATGCGGGTTCTCAAAGTTTTGTGAGACTAAACAAAGCGGTAGAGGAGGTATTAGGTAAAAAATACTTACTTCCTGTACACCAGGGCCGTGCTGCGGAAAATATCATTTCCAATGCTTATGTAAAAAAGGGAAGTGTTGTTCCCATGAATTACCACTTCACTACTGCCATGGCACATATTACCCAATATGGAGGGAAGATTGAAGAATTATTGTATGATGAGGCTTATGTTATTAACAGTAAACATCCGTTTAAAGGAAATATAAACCTGGAAAAACTGGAAGAATGTATCAATAAACATGGAGCTTCCAATATTCCTTATATAAGAATGGAGGCTTCTACCAACCTGATTGGAGGGCAGCCTTTTTCCATGGAAAACTTACGAGGAGCAAGGGCAGTTGCCGATAAATATAATATTCGTTTAGTTCTGGATGCGAGTCTTCTGGGTGAAAATGCCTGGTTGATTAAACAACGGGAAGAAGAATTTAAAAACAGTTCTATGGCGGAAATCATCCTGGCGATGACCGACCTGGCCGATCTGGTTTATTTCTCTGCCCGTAAACTGAGCTCTTCCCGTGGAGGAGGTATGTGTACCAATGACGAAAAAATATTCAAAGAACTGGAGCCTTTGGTTCCTTTATTCGAAGGTTTCCTTACTTATGGGGGAATGTCTGTCCGGGAAGTGGAAGCCATCGCTGTAGGTTTATATGAAACCCTGGATGAAAGTATGATCTGCCAGAGTCCTCAATTTATAGAATATTTGGTTAATTCCCTGAATAGCAAAGGAATTCCGGTAGTTACTCCTCCGGGAGTGTTAGGATGCCATGTGGATGCCATGCAAATCTGCTCTCATATTCCTCAAACCCAATATCCGGCAGGTGCATTTGCTGCTGCATTTTTCCTGATTTCGGGAGTGCGCGGAATGGAGCGGGGATCTATATCCAATCAACGGGATGAGTACGGAAATGAAACGTATGCCGATATGGAGCTTTTGAGACTGGCTGTTCCGAGAAGGGTATTTACCTTATCACAAATTAAATACGTGGAAGACCGCATGACCTGGCTTTATGAAAACCGGGAACTCATCGGAGGGTTGAGATTTGTTTACGAACCTCCGGTTCTGCGTTTCTTTATGGGAGGATTGGAACCTGTAAGCGACTGGCCACAAAAACTACTCGCTAAGTTCCGGGAAGATTTCGGAGATAGTTTATAAAAAAATAGGTTATTAATAAACAAAATGTACAAAGTATAAGCCTTGTGTTTTCTGGCTTTTTACTTTGTACATTTTATCTTTTACGGCTTAAATCACAACAGCCGTTCCGCTTGCACAAACCATTAACATGCTCCCGCCGGCACCTAAGGTTTCACAGTCAAGGGTTATACCGATAACCGCATTGGCTCCTGCTCTGGATGCATTTTCTTCCAGTTCTTTTAAGGCATTGTGCTTAGCTTCTATCAATACTTTTTCATAAGATTTGGAACGTCCTCCAAAAAAATCGGTAATATTGGCTTTAATATCTTTCACAAAATTAACTCCTATAACGGATTCTCCTGTTATAATACCCTTGTATTCTTTTACCGGACTTCCTTCAATGGAATTGGTTGTAACTAAAATCATAAGTTTTCTGTTTTTAGGTTAGATTAGGTTTAGTTTAGTGTGCTGTACTGTATATACTTTATTTAGGACAAAAAGCATACCTAAATCATAAAATTCTTAAAAAAAAGAGAATCTTATAAGTAAAACTATATTAAATAAAGGGGTTTTTAGAGTTTCCTTTTATTGTCAAAATGACATATAAGTTCGAAGAAAATTGAATGTAATCAATTTCAGGGCATAGAGTAAACAAATAGTCTGCGAGTTACTAAGACTTTGTTTTATTTCCGTATTCTGATTTTGAGAAAACTAAATTTTTTATGCGTCTAATTCTCCTGCAATAACATTTAAGCTACCTAAGGTAATAATGGCATCGGAAAGCATGGAACCTTTCACCAGTTCTTCAAAAGCCTGGTAATAGATAAAGCATGGGCGTCTGAAATGCAGTCTGTAGGGGCTTCTTCCTCCGTCACTCACCAAATAAAATCCTAATTCCCCGTTTCCTCCTTCTACCGAATTGTACACTTCTCCTGTCGGTATCTTCATTTCTCCCATGATGATCTTAAAATGGTAAATCAATGCTTCCATACTGGAATATACATCCGGTTTCTCCGGTAAATAAAAATCGGGAACATCCACATGATAATTTCCTTCAGGAAGGTTTTCGTAAGCGTTTTTTATCAGTTTGAGACTTTCCTTCATTTCATTCAAACGTACCATAAAGCGGTCATAAGCATCTCCACCCGTACCAATAGGAACAATAAAGTCAAAATCCTCATAAGAAGAATACGGATTCATCACTCTCACATCATAGTCCACTCCGGCAGCCCGTAAATTAGGCCCTGTAAAACCGTAGTTTAAAGCCCGTTCGGCGGAAATTCCTCCCACTCCGATAGTTCGGTCCATAAAGATCCGGTTTCGTTCCAAAAGCCGGGCAAATTCATCCAGTCTTCCCGGAAAATCGGCTATAAACTCTTTTAACAATTGATGGAATTTAGGACTGAAATCTCTCTCAAATCCTCCTATTCTTCCGATATTAGTAGTCATACGGGCTCCGCAGACCTGTTCATACAAATCATAAATCTTTTCTCTGTACTGGAAAACATAGGTAAATCCTGTTAAAGCTCCTGTATCTACCCCCATAACGGAATCACAGACCAGATGGTCGGCAATTCTTGCCAGTTCCATCATAATAATCCGCATATAATCCACTTTTTTAGAAACCTTAACTCCTAAAAGCTTTTCCATGGTCATATGCCAGCCTATATTATTAATGGGGGAAGAGCAGTAGTTCATCCTGTCCGTCAGCGTAGTAATCTGCGCATAAGTCCTTCTTTCCGCTATTTTTTCAAAGGCCCTGTGTATATATCCTACCGTAGATTTTGAGGAAACAATCCTTTCCCCGTCCATTAACAAACGGTTTTCAAAGATTCCATGGGTGGATGGGTGTGTAGGCCCCAGATTGATCGGCTGAAGCTCTCCGTCTAACTGTTCTCTTACTACATAATCATCTAAGACGTTGGATAATCCTATAAGCTCATTATTATTGTTTTCCTGAGACATTTTTCTGATTTTAGCTTTTTAACTTTTTTCGTATTTTATCTTCCGAACATGGAATCGTCTTTATCTTCCCGGGTCGCATCTTCCAGCTGATATTGTTTTCTCATAGGGAAATACGTCATTTCATCCATATTCAATATCCTTACTAAGTTGGGATGTCCTCTGAATATAATTCCATAAAAATCGAATGTTTCCCTTTCCATCCAGTTGGCTGCCGAATACATCGGGGTAAGGGAATCCACTTCGGGATTTTCTATAGAGAAAAAGGTTTTCAGCCTTATTCTGAAATTATTGATAAAGCTGTGAAGGTGATAAACCACGCCTAATTCCGCTCCTTTACGTTCGGGATAATGGATTCCGCAAAGATCCGTTAGGAAATTTATTTTAATCGATTGCTCTTTGATAAACTGAACTACCGGAATTAAAATTTCTTTTTTTATCTCCAGGGTTAAAATCCCGTCCGGCTCATATGCTCTTAAAATCCCATCTCCAAACTCATCCGTTAAAAGCTGTAAAACATACTGGTTATCTATGATGATATTTTCTCCTTCCATAGTTTAAGAGATATTATATGATTCTAATAATGCTTTGTATTCCGGAGAATCTCTTCTTCTCAGGCTTTCGTTCTTCACAATTTCCTGAATCTGCATAAATCCTTCTATAATTTGTTCCGGTCTTGGCGGACATCCGGGCACATACACGTCCACAGGAATAATCCGGTCAATTCCCTGGAGAACGGAGTAGGTGTCAAAAATTCCTCCGCTGGAAGCACAAGCTCCTACCGCCATCACCCATTTGGGCTCTGCCATTTGAGTATATATTTGTTTCAAGACCGGGGCCAGCTTTTTGGATATGGTTCCGCATACCATTAATAAATCGGCCTGTCTTGGAGAAAACCTCATATTTTCAGCCCCAAAACGGGATAAATCGTAATTAGCTGCCTGTATTGCCATGAATTCTATTCCGCAACAGGATGTGGCAAAAGGCAGAGGCCATAGAGAATAAGCTCTTGCCAATCCGATAATCTTATCAAAACTTCCGGCAAAATATCCCGGACCACTTACTCCTTCCGGCGCTTCTACTATCTTTACTTTTTCTGACATAGTCTTTTTTCTAAAATAAATTTTACTGACAGAAACTGCTTTTTATTTTTCCCAGTCCAATGCTCCTTTTTTCAGGACATAGAAAAATCCTAAAAGGAAAATGGAAATAAAGGCTATAACAGCCAGAAAACCTTCTACCCCGAATTCTTTTACATTTAAAGCATAAGGATAGAAAAAAACAATTTCTATATCGAACAAAACAAATAAAATTGCTGTCAGGAAATACTTTATTGAGAATGGGGAACGGGCATCTCCTTCATAAGCAACCCCGCACTCAAAGGTATCATCTTTTACTTTCCCATGTACCCTTGAACCCAGCATAGCAGAGCCTACCAATGCAATAACACTGAACCCTAAAGCCACTGCTACCTGTATTAAAATTGGAACATAATCTACCGGCATATCTATTCTTTATTTGTTGTTTTTTTATTTGTTTAAAATCTTCGCTATTCTGCAAAGTTAATATATTTTTCACACATTTTAACCTTTATTTTTTGATATACTCACCCTGAAATTGCTTTATCTTAAAATTATTTTCCATTATTGTTTTCTCTATCTTACCTTATTATAAGTAAGCAAATTACATACCAAACATGACAAATATCATGAAAATTATTTAGAATTATTCTAAATATTATTTGGATTAAGTCTAAATAAAAATTAGTTTTGTGCCAAAATAATGAAAAATACTAAAAAAATTGAATGCTTATGAAAAAAAACATTTTATTTACCTTTATTTCTTTAAATTTTTGTTTGCTTCTCAGCGCACAAAACAATTCAGGAATTAAAGGAAGCCTATCAGATATTCATGACGAACCTGTTTCTGAAGCTACAATATATCTCGATGGACAGGAATTACCCAAAACCACTTATCAGAATGGCACATTTGAGATAAACGGGATTTCGGAAGGTATTCACAGAATAAAAATTGTAAGTCCGGAGCTTAACACCCATTCGGAAACCGTAGAATTGAATGAGTCCGAAATCAAAGAAATACATATAACATTATATGAAAAAGGAGATTTAGCCAAAGTAGAAATCTATGGATCGAAAAAACAACCTCAGGGACTGGACGATATTACCCGGCTTCCTTTAAATCCCAGGGAAATGCCTCAAACCATTTCGGTAATTTCCGAACGATTAATCCAGGAGCAGGGAGTTCAAAGTATTACGGATGCTACGCGGAATGTTCCGGGCGTTACTCTTTTCTCCTCTTACGGAGGGGTAAAGGAAAGTATGTCCATACGGGGATACCGGGGAGTACCCGTGTTAAAGAACGGCATACAGGTAGATTCCGATTTCAGGACCGCTTCCTTATTATCTGATATGCAGGGGGTGGAAAATGTTCAGGTGCTTAAAGGCTCTGCTGCTATTACCCAGGGAATAGGAAATGGACTGGGAAGTCCGGGGGGAGTTATTAATGTGGTTACTAAAATTCCCCAGTTCGTTAATGGCGGAACGGTTGCCCTGAAAACAGGAAGCTGGGGATTGTTCCGCCCGACTTTGGATTATCAAACCGTTTTAGATAAAAACCAAACGGCAGCCTTCCGGCTGAACGGGGTGTATCAAAGAGCGGATAGTTATAAATCCAGAGTGAATAACAACCGTATTTATATCAATCCTTCTTTCGAATGGAGACCGGATGATAAGACCCGTATTGTTTTGGAAATGGATTATCTGAATGATAATACCGTTCCGGACAGGGGAACCGTAAATCTGGGACCCGACACGGAAGATGATTTGTACAATCTTCCTCACAGCAAATTCTTCGGCTGGGGAACTGACAATACCAATACTAAAATCACCACCTATGCTGCCAAAATCATACGAAATCTTAACAATAATCTGAGCTTACGGGCGGTTTATGCCGGTTCCAATAATGAAGTGGAAAGTGTCGGATTAGGCTCTATTATAAAACCTTACAAGGGGGATTATTACAGAAGAGCAAGAAGCCTAACTAAATCCGAAAGTGAAGATAAGAACAATGTAATACAACTTGATTTAATCGGAAAAGATATTTACACCGGAAAAATCAAACATACTTTCCAGGCCGGATTTGATTATAGAACTACAGATAAAAAAACGGTTTCTTATGGAGATATACCTATTGACGTAATTGAAGTGTTAAATACCATTCCCAATAATCTTCCGCAACCTATTGGTAATTATACTTTCAATCAAACGGGAACAACGTATAGTAAATCAGAAGTATATGGGCTTATGGCACAGGATGCTATCACTTTTAATAAATATTTACGGGCAAACCTGGGTCTTCGATACAGCCAGAATTCAAAAAGAGTAAACCCTGAAGCGGCCAATGAAGCCTGGGATCCTTTTGTGGGATTAATGGTTACTCCTGTAAAAAATATAAGTTTGTTCGGAAATTATGCCACTACTACCGACCTTCGAACAGCTAACAATCCTACTTCGGATGGAAGCACCTTAGGGCCTTCCGTTTCCAGACAACTGGAAGCCGGATTAAAATCAGACTGGTTGAATAATAAGCTCAGCTTTAACGCTACCTATTTTTACATTAAAAACAATGATCTGGCTTATCAGATTTTCGATAGTGGTGGAAAAGGCACAGGATTGTATGAATTTGCCGGAGACATTGAGAGAAAAGGGGTGGAACTGGAGTTAACTGGAAAAATACTGTCCAATTTACAGGTAATTCTGGGATATTCTTACTTAGATGCCAAATATAAAAACAGTCCGGCTTATCACAATGATTCCCGTCCATCCAACACTCCTTACAATACCGCAAACGGCTGGGTAAGATATTTATTTGATCAGGGAGCCTTAAAAAATCTTTCTGTCGGAGTTGGGGTTTATTATGTAGGAGATCGTCCGGTAAACGATTATTCCATTGCAGGAGCCGACCCGCATGGAAACAATTATCCCGAAGCGCCTTTCAACATGCCCGAATACACTACTGTAAACGCTCAGGTAGGATATAGCTACCGGAATATGGAATTACAGGTGTTTTTCAATAATATTTTTGATGAAATCGGCTATTCATCTTATTACAGAGGAGGATATGTCAATCAAATCGATCCGAGAAATTTTGCAGTACAACTTTCATATAATTTCTAATTTGTTCATGAACCCACTCAAAACTACCCGCTATCCGGGTAGTTTTGAATTATAAAAATAATCCTTGAAATAATGAGCCAACAGAGTAAATTCAGAAAATTCATTAACGATCTTCATCTTTGGTTAGGACTGGGCGCCGGAATCATTTTATTCCTTGTCTGCCTGTCCGGAACCATTTACACTTTCAAAAACGAAATTGAGTATATAGTAAATCCCGGTAAATACAAGGCGGCTTCTTTTCAGCCCGGGCAGAAGCCTCTAAATACCGAAACCCTGATTATCCAGCTCCAGGAACAGGAGAAAGGAAAAGTCGTTTTTGTAACTATCCCTGAAGATCCTTCTGAAAATTATCAACTGGGGGTGATGAAAAAAGAGAAAAAAAAAGAAGATAAAGAAAAGGGAGGGAAGAAAGAAAACTCAGGGAAAAAAGGTGAGCCTAAGAGGGCCAGACCCGTTACTTATTATATAGATCCCTATACCGGAACAGTAATGGGAAAAGACGGGGATAAAACCTCTCAATTTTTTCTGACCATGATGAAACTTCATCGCTGGCTTCTTCTGGATGATAGCATCGGAAGACCTATTGTGGGAATTGCCACTCTTATTTTTATCTTTTTATCTTTATCCGGATTAATTCTCTGGTTTCCGCGAAAGTTCAGATACTGGAAGCGTTGGTTTTACTGGAAACCGGGGTTTAAAATCAAATATAAGGCTAAATGGAAAAGGATTAACCACGATTTGCATAATACGCTGGGATTTTATTCCCTTCTTTTGTTATTACTTATGGCGCTGACAGGCTTGTGCTGGTCTTTCGAATGGTATAGAAACGGAGTGAGTGCCATAATGGGCAGTGAAGTTTTCGCAGGAAAAAATGAAAAAACCATTCAAATAGAAAAAGGCGAAATTTCAATTCCTTTTGAACAGATTATCCAAACTTGTAACCAGGAGTTATCTTATCCTGGAAATATCAACATCGGACTTCCTAAGGATTCCACCTCGGCTTTAACCTTATCGAAAACCCAAACCGGATTTTTCAGTCTGTCTGCACCGGATAAAATTCAGATAGATCCTTATACCGGAAATGTCCTGTCCAAAGATTTATTTAAAGATAAACCTCTGAATGTACAGATTGTTTCATTAATCAAACCCATACATCTGGGAGAAGTATTCGGAACTTTTTCTAAAATATTATATTTCATTGCCTGTCTGATAGGCACTTCCTTACCTGTTACCGGATTTTTCATCTGGATTAACAAGATGAGGAAAACTAAAAAATAATTTTTTCAAGTACCAGACAAAAGAAAGGTTTCATTATAAATGGGCCTTTCTTTTGTTATTAGCGGGTCATACAGTATAATAAAACCTCATTTTTTCAGTTTATTTAAAAATAGTAATTTTGCAAATTAAAAAAGAATAGAGAATGTCTTTATATCCGCTTTTGTTTGAGCCGACTTTCCATTACCGAATCTGGGGAGGGGATAAGTTGAAAGATTTGGGAAAGGAGATAACCGCAGAGAATATTGGGGAGAGTTGGGAGATTTCCACAGTACCCGGTTTTGTCAGCCTGGTTTCCAATGGAGAACTAAAGGGGAAAAATCTTAATGAAATAGTATCGGAATATAAAGAAAAGTTGGTAGGAGAGAAGGTTTACCGGCAGTATGGAGATCAATTTCCCTTATTGATTAAATTTCTGGATACGGCAGCACCCTTATCTGTTCAGGTGCATCCGGATGACGAATATGCAAAAAAACATCATAATTCATTTGGAAAGACGGAAATGTGGTATGTTTTGGATGCGGAAAAAGATTCTGAATTAATTCTTGGTTTTGAAAAAAATGTAGATGCAGAAGTGTACTCAAAAAGTCTGGAAAACGGAGCTATTGAGTCTATTTTGAGAAAAATTTATCCTGAGAAAGGGGATGTGATTTATATTCCTGCGGGAAGAGTTCATGCTATGGGGAAAGGAATCTCCGTAGTTGAAGTTCAACAGACTTCGGATCTTACTTACCGGATTTATGATTATGACCGTATTGATAAAGACGGTAAAAAACGGGAATTACATATTCGGCAGGCGAGGGAAGTGGCTGATTTTTCCTTTGTTGAAGAACCGTTGGAAAAGTATAATAAAAGTGCAGCAGAGGTAACTTTAAAGGATTCTCCGTATTTTACAGCCTCCCGGTATGTTCTTTCCGGGGATAAAAAACTTCCTGATTCACCGGAATCGTTCCGGATTTTAATTTGCATAGAAGGAGAGGGTAGTATAGAAAGCAATTCACAACCTGTAACAATTAAGAAAGGACAAAGTGTTTTAATTCCCGCAAACCTTAAAAATGTAGAGGTTAAACCCCGGGAAGAAATGATTTTGTTAGAAGTTCATATCCATTAGAATCATGAAATATTTAAGAGCAGCTTTAGTCGTTATCTGGAGAATCTGGTTTTATATTTTAGCGTTTTTCTGCACTATTTTTCTGGGCGGATCTATTTATATTCTGACTTATCAGAAAAATGACCGTTTGCCGTATTTTTTTATGCGTGTGTGGTCTTATGTTCTGTTTTATGGAATGGGATTTACTTATTCTTTAAATGGATCGGAAAAGTTAGATTTAGAAGAAAATTATATTTTAGTATCCAATCATACTTCCATCATGGATATCGCCCTGATGTTTATCCTTCATCCTAAACATCCTATTGTTTTTGTAGGAAAGAAGGAGTTGGAAAAATATCCGATTTTCGGACGGATTTACCGGAAAGTTTCTATTTTAGTGGACAGATCGGATAAAAAAAGCAGGGAAGCGGTATTTCCGGAGGTGAAAAAAGCATTGAAGGAGAGAAATAAGAATGTGGTTCTTTTTGCTGAAGGCGGAGTTCCTGACAGGGATATTGTTTTAAACAATTTCAAGGCGGGCCCTTTTGTGTCCTCTATCTATTGCGATACGCCCATTGTTGTCTATGCATTTCATAATTTGAAAAATATGTTTCCTTTTGTGTTTACTCTGGGCTATCCCGGAAGAGTCAAAGTGGAAAGACTGGCTGTTTTATATCCGGATGGGGAAACTAAAGACACCCTTAAAGAAAAAGCCTTTTCTATTATTTATGAAAGGGTAAAAGAAGATAAAATCGAACATCCGGAAATCAAATAATTTTTAAATGCTCGAAGGATTTATAGAGTATGGATATTGGGGGTTGTTCCTGGCATCATTTTTAGCAGCAACTATTTTGCCTTTTAGCTCGGAAGCAGTTCTTGCCGGCATATTAGCAGTGGGAGGAGAGCCCTGGCTTTGTGTTGGGATTGCCACTTTGGGAAATACCCTTGGTGGGATGACCAATTATCTTCTGGGTATGCTGGGAAAGGTGGAATGGATTGAGAAATACCTGAAAATAAAAAAGGAAAAAGTAGAAAAAATGCAGCATTGGCTCGAAGGGAAGGGGGCTACTATGGCATTTTTCTCTTTTCTTCCCGTTATCGGAGATATTATTCCGGTGGCTTTAGGCTACATGAGAGCTAATGTTTATATAGTAACTGCTTCCATGACCTTGGGTAAGTTGTTGCGGTACATCCTGATTATGTACGGAGTGGAATGGTTAAAATAATAGTAAAAAAGTAAAAAGTACAATGTATAAAGTCCTTATATCTTACATCTTACTCCTTATATCTAAATAGAGATTCTTCACTCCGCTTCGCTCTGTTCAGAAAGACAAACCAAACGCAAACCTGTCATTTCGAGGAACGAGAAATCTCATTAAGTTAGAAGCTAGATTTATGAATTACTAATGTGCCGATTGTTTGTCATTTCGAAGAATGAGAAATCTTTCTAAAAGCTATTTGACTGTAAAATGTACAAAGTAAAAACCTTATATCTTATTCCTTACATCTTATAACCTTCTATTCATTCTCCATCAGAAACGTCCTGAACTCGGAAAAGTCGTTTTTCATAGGATGAGCCTGACTCTCTTTTGCTTCTAATTGTTTTACCTGTTCGGGAATACGGATTTGATTTCTTAATTCGTCCGAATACACATCAATAAACTTACAAGGATGTGCGGTAGATAAGAAAATGGTGTAATCACCGGAATGAATCCGGTTGTATTCTTTGGCTGCCAGATAAGCAACGGAAGTATGAGGGCAGACAATATATTTTGACCGGGTATATAATTCATTGATTCCTTCCAGGGTTTCCTGATCTGTGATGGAACAGGAGGTTACGGTTTTCCGGATTTCTTCTATATCGTTGTTAAATAAATCCATAATACGCACCCAGTTACTCGGATTACCCACATCCATGGCGTTGGATAAGGTCTGTAGAGAAGGGTTGGGTTGATAAGTTCCGCTTTGTAAATAACGGGGAACGGTATCGTTTATGTTGGTGGCAGCAATAAAATGTTTTACCGGAAGTCCCATTTTATAGGCAAGCAATCCGGCTCCTATATTTCCGAAATTTCCGCTGGGAACACAAAAAACAATATCTTTCTTTCCGTTTCTGAGAGCCTGTGCATAGGCATGGAAATAATAAAAGGTCTGAGGGATTAACCGGGCGATGTTAATGGAATTTGCCGAAGTCAGCCGGAATTTGGCGTTGAGGTCAGGATCATTAAAGGCTTCTTTTACCAGTGCCTGACAATCGTCAAAAGTTCCGTCCACTTCTATGGCGCGGATATTTTTTCCGTTGGTGGTCAGTTGTTGTTCCTGTATTTTACTCACTTTTCCTTTAGGGAAAAGGATAGTAACCCGGGTACCTTCCACTCCTAAAAAGCCTAAAGCTACTGCTCCTCCGGTATCTCCCGAAGTAGCGACCAGAATGTCCAGTACTTTTCCGTTATGTTCGGATAAGTAAGACATAATCCGGCTCATAAACCGTGCACCAAAATCTTTAAAGGCAAGCGAGGGCCCGTGGAATAATTCCAGTACTGCCAGATTATCGTCAAAAGGAACTACAGGGGCATCGAAATTAATGGCATCATATACGATCTTTTTCAAATCTTCTTTGGGAATATCGTCTCCGATAAGAGAAGAAGCGACATGAAAGGCTATTTCCTGAAAGGAAAGGTCTTTCAGATTATGGATAAAATCTTCGGAAAGCCGGGGAATATGTACCGGCATATATAAGCCTTTGTCAGCCGGAAAACTGTTAAAAACAGCTTCCTTGAAAGTCACTCTGAGATCTTTATTGTTTGTACTGTATAGTTTCATAGTTTATTTTTAACTGAGCGGGTTAAGGAAGTTCTTTAGCTCCCTGAATATTTATGGAGGAAGAATATCCGTTACTTCCAATATTTTTACTTTCTAAATGGGATTTTAATTCCCGGGTAATTTCTTCAGCTTTTTCCAGTCCCCGGGTGAAGGCTACCACTGAAGGGCCTGATCCGGAAATACCGAAACCTAAAGCACCGAGATCCCGGGTTATCTGTCTCATGGCATCAAATTCGGGGATCAATATGGAACGGATAGGTTCAATGAGTTCGTCTTTCAGACTTCGGGATATTAAATCGTAATCTTCTGCAAACAGTCCGGACACCAGTCCGGCAATGTTTCCCCACTGGGTAACGGCATTTTTTAATTCTACTTTTGCCCTGAGGATTTGTCTTGCTGCCCGAGTGGGAACTTCCACATGCGGGAAAATAACGGAACAGCACAATTCTTTAGGTACGGGCAGGTTGATTACATCTAGGGGATGATAGCTCCGAATCAGGGTAACTCCCCCTAACAGGGAAGGGGCTACATTGTCTGCATGACCGTATCCGCAGGCCAGTTCTTCTCCTTTTAAGGCAAAGGGAAGCAATTCCTGCCGTGTAAGCGGACTTCCTAACAACTGATTGATAGCAAATAATCCGGCAATGGTGCTGGCAGCACTGGATCCTAATCCGCTGCCGATAGGCATTTTTTTATGAAGCTCGATTTCAATTCCTATATCGTCTCTTTTCAGATGATTTAAAATCATTTTGATGCTGGCTCCCACCGTGTTTTTGTCCGGATCTAAAGGCAAAAGTCCGTTATCGCCGGTTATTTTTGTAATGGTTATGCCGGGCTTATCTACCCTTTTTAACTTTACTTCATCTCCGGGCTCGTTTAATGCCACTCCCAGAATATCATACCCGCAAATGAAATTTGCAGAGGTTGCAGGAGCGAAAACGTGTATGCTGTTCTTTTCCATCCGAATCAATAGGTGTCAAAATTTGAGACACAAATTTAGGTAATTATTTTGATTATCAATACACCGGAGTAATTGAATAACTGAGTGACTGAATAATTGAATAATAGAGTAACTGAATAACTGAGTAATTGAATTTGCTAATTGAACTAATTTTCAAATTTGCAGAATATTATTCGGCACCTACATTAATCAAATCGGCGAAAACTCCTGCAGCGGTTACTTCTGCGCCGGCACCGGGGCCTTTCACTACCAGAGGATTGTTCCTGTACCTTTCTGTGGTAAAGGAAATAATGTTATCGCTTCCGGACAGGTTGTAGAAAGGATGGGAGCTGTCAACCAATTCCAGGCTGACGGAGGCTTTTCCTTCTTCCAGTTTTCCAATGTACCGGAGTACTTTGTTTTCTTTTTCCGCTTTTTCCTTAATTTCATTGAAGTAAGGATCGCTGTTTTTTAATTCCTCATAGAAGGCTTCAACGGAAGGGGCTTTTATACAGTTTTCCGGGAGAATAGCACCTAATTGTACATCTTTCTCTTCTGTGGTATATCCGGCATCTCTAGCCAAAATCATTACTTTTCTCATAAAGTCTTTTCCACTCAGGTCGTCTCTCGGATCCGGTTCGGTATATCCCAGTTCCTGTGCCTTTTTTACGACATCATAGAAAGAAGTCTCTCCTTTGAAGTTATTAAAAATATAGGAAATGGTTCCGCTTAAAATAGCTTCAATCTTTATAATCCGGTCTCCGCTGGTCATTAAGTCCTTTAAAGTTCTTATGATCGGTAATCCGGCTCCGACATTGGTTTCATAATAAAAATCAACTCCGCGTCTCCGGGCAGTATCTTTGAGTGTTCTGTATTCCTGATACGAGGAGGAATTGGCGATTTTATTGCAGGTAACCACGGATATATTGGATTCGAAAAGTTCCTGATAGTATTTTCCCGTAACGGGGCTTGCTGTATTGTCTATAAAGACACAGTTGGAGAGATTCATCAGTTTCATTTTCTGGACGAACTGTTCGAGTTCGGCCTTTTCTCCGTTGTCCAGGATTTCTTTCCAGTAATTAAGGTCAATGCCGTCTTCATTGATTACCATTTTCCGGGAATTGGCAAGACCTGTGATTTTAACTTCAATATCATTGTTTTCCCGTAAAAAGCTGCTTTGTTTTTGTATTTGCCCGAGGAGGGTCGCCCCGATATTTCCTGTTCCTACACTGAAAACGTGGAGGGTTTTGGTCAATTCTACAAAGAAGGCATCATGCACGGCATTCAGGGCCTTTGCTATGTTTTTTCGTTTTATGATAACGGAAATATTGTATTCGGAAGAGCCCTGGGCAATGGCATGGATATTAATCCCGTTCCTTCCCAATGCATGAAAGAGTTTTCCGGATATTCCCGGGGTTTGTTTCATGTTTTCCCCTACGATGGCTAACACGGACAGATGTTCTTCTATAATAAGCGGATTGAGTTTATTGGTCTCCAGTTCCAGTTCAAATTCGGTTTCAAATAAAATCCGGGCTTTGGAAACGTCTTTCGGCTCAATGGCAAAGGTAATACTATGCTCGGAAGAGGACTGGGTAATTAAAATAACGTTGATCTGTTCTCTTGCCAGCAGGGAAAATAATTTCCCGCTAAACCCTATTTTCCCAATCATTCCGCTTCCGGTAATGTTTATCAGGCTTATTTCGTTTATAGAGGAAATTCCCCGTATGGGATAGGAATTTATTTCTATGTTTTCTTCCACCTGCGTACCTTTAAAATCGAGGTTAAAGGTGTTTCGTAACAGGATAGGGATTTTTTTGCGGAAAGCCGGTATCATAGCCGGGGGATAAATGACTTTGGCTCCGAAATAGGAAAGTTCCATAGCTTCTGTGTAGGAAAGTTCCGACAGGGAAAAAGCTTTTTTCACTACCCGGGGGTCTGCGGTCAGCATTCCGTCCACATCCGACCAGAGTTCAATTTCTTCGGCATCAATAGCAGCTCCGATAATGGCCGCTGTGTAATCGCTTCCTCCTCTTCCCAGTGTGGTAATCCGGTTGTTTTCATTGGAAGCGATAAATCCGGTTACGAAAAGGGTTTTGTCTTTGTGGGTGTTTATAAAATCCTGAATTAGTTTTTCCGTTTTAGGAATGTCCACTTTGGCGTTTCCGAAATTGCTGTCGGTTTTTATAAGGGCGGAAGCATCCACAAAAGTACTTTCGGGAAAATATTGTTTTGCAATCTGGCTGAGTAAGAAGGTGGAACATTTTTCACCGTAGCTTAGAATCAGGTCTTTGCTCTGATTACTCAATTCTCTCAGACTGTAAACTCCCTGAAGGAGGTCTTCTATTTCGTTGATGTATATTTTGATTTGGGTAAAAACCGGATTCTGATTTTTCACTTCAATCATTTCTTTGATGACGGTGAAATGTTTTTGTTCGATTTCAGTAAGTCCGGATTTGAAGTCCTGGCCCGTAGAGGCTGTCTGGGATAAGTCGGTTAAAAGGTTGGTAACTCCGCTCATTGCGGATGAAACCACAATAAACTTTTCTCCTGAGGAGTATTTTTGTTGTAAGATATCCAAAATACAACGGATACTCTGACTTGAACCTACGGAAGTTCCTCCAAATTTTACTATTTTCATATGATGTTGGAAATAATTACAATTTTAGTGATTTTTTGCAGGATAGAAAAATATAAGTTTAATAAGTTAATATGAGTTGGGTAATTAGAGGGTTGGGAATAGCTAATAGCTGGTAGCCGTTAGATATAAGATTTTAGATTATCTTGCGTCTAATCTCTAATAGTCTAGTGTCTAAATTCTCACTTAGAGAGCTCCCTCTTTCATCGGGATGACAGGTTTGCGTTTCATTTGTCATCTTGAACGAAGCGTTAGCGAACAAGATGACATGGCCCCGAAGGGGGAGAAGCTTCCTCTGGAAGGTTGGGAGGATTTGTCATTCATAAATAATTTTATGCCCGGAGTGTTGGAACATACTTTTGTTCGTAAACAATTTTATGCTCCAGGTGTTGGATCCCATTGTTGGGAAGTCCGAAAGTATATTCCGGATGTTACGGCAGGTTACCGGGAACTTCCGGAGGCTATACTATAGTTTTTTAAAAAGAAATTTTTACTCCGGCTTTAAGGAAAAACGGATTTCCGGGGGTGAAGCAGATGTCGGAAATGGGAGCGGCTTCATTTTGAAGGCGGGTTTCGGTGTAAAACTGGGCTTCATTCCATTCCACATCAAAGATATTCTGAATTTGTATGCTCAGTTCCCATTTTTTCAGGGTATAGGCTAAAAACAAATCGTTAACGAAGTATCCTTTTGCTTTGGCAGTATTATCTTCATTGGCGGGACGTTCCTGCATATACCGGTAACGAAGATTGGCGGAAAATCCGGAATTAAGTTTCACGGCTATGCCTCCCGTACTGGTAAATTGGGGAGCTAAGGGAACATAGTTCTGTCCTTTAGGCTCATCTATATACCGGGCATGGGCGTAATTGATTTCGACATCAAGGTAGAGCCATTTCAGGGGTTGGTAACGCACGGACAAATCAAATCCGTATCGTTGGGTTTGACCTGAAGGTTCGACTACTGCTTCGTCTCCTACATATACAAATTCCTGCTGCAAATACAGATACCATAAGGCGGGTTGTATTAACAAGCCCCGTGCGGGTTTTATTACGGCTCCCAAGTCACCGCCCAGGGAATAAGGCAGGATGTCATGTCCTTTTTCCTGTATTACTACCCGGGCATCATTGGAGTGAAAGCCCATACCGGATTTTATGTATAATTGATAGATGTTACTGGCATTGTAAAAGATATTCAGCTTAGGGCTTAATCGTGCGGCCGTTTCTCCCTGTGCCGGCATATCGGTATTTAGCTTGTCGTCCAGATTAAAAATAAGGTAATCCAGTCTTAATCCGGGATTTATCAACCATTTTCCTTTTTTCCACTCGGCGGAAGTGTAGGCGTATAGATTGGTTTGTGTGATAGCAGCCAATGATTCTCTTCCGAGAAAGAGGTTTTGGTGATACACATGATTTAGTTCGGTATTGGTTATGTCGTCGTAACGAAATCCGAATCCTGATTTCCAGATGAGACTTCCGGATGCGAAGTGGTAGTTCCGTATGTATTTGTTATCCATACCGTATATGTTCCGGTTTTCTTTTTGCTGTATTTCGTCTCCATACACGGGATCATTTAAATAAAAGGTAAAGTTGGAAAACAGGTTAAAGTCATAATGCGAATAATAAATCATACTTTGCCACTCTTCGTTTTCATTGAAATAGTGTTTATAGTTCAGGAGTAGATTGGTACGGCTGGTATTTCCACCTTCCGTGGGATCCAGGGAACCCCACCGGGAAATAATGCCTTCGTTTATTGCCCGCTCGGGGTTTTGTCCGGAGGCATTCCATTTGGACGTGAAGGTGGAAGCCTGAAAGTTAATGTATGTTTTTTCGTTGATCCATTCGTTGTATCTGGCAAACAGGTTGACGCGGCTAAAATTCTGAGGATAATCAAAGGGGCCATCCGTATAGTTAAATTCGCCTGCTGCATACATATGCCGGCGTGTGTTGTCGTTTTCTTCATTTATAAGATTGAAAAGTCCTACAGCCCGGAGGGAATTGAACATTCCGCCTTCGACTTTTACCATATTGTTGTCAATTTTGTTGTAGGTTTCGAGGTTTACATATCCGCCGGTATCAAAGTCGCCTTTGTCGGCATAGTAAGCTCCTTTTCCGAAGTCAATGTCCTTAACGGTTTCTGGGATTACGAAATGTAAATCGGAATATCCCTGCCCGTGGGCATGAGACACCATATTTACCGGAAGTCCGTCCACTGAAATGGCAACATCTGTACCGTGATCGGCATCAAATCCCCGGAGGAATATCTGTTCTGCTTTTCCGCCTCCGGCATGCTGGGCAATAAATAATCCGGGTACTTTCCGAAGTAAATCCTGGGCTGAGTTAACGGGATTCATCTTTAAATCCACGCTCATGATTTCGGAAGTTAATCGTTTGGAGGTTATAATTACCTGATCCAATTCGGTGGATGCATGGTCTAACAGTATGGTGAAATTAAGGTTTTCTTCATCTACCCGATATTCTGCTTCTTCATATCCTTTACCGGAAATAAGGAGTGAATCCGGGAGATACTCGGTTTTGATGGTGAAACTTCCATCGTGCAGGGTGTGGGTGTGTACATTGGATCTTTTGAGGGACACGGTGATGTTTTCCAGAGGCTGGCCCGAGTCTTTGTTTTTTACTACTCCCTTAACTGTCTGCTGTCCATAGGTAAAAATGCTGATAGTGAGTAGTAAATAGCATAAAATTTTGTTTGCAATTCTTTTTAAGGGCTTATAAAGGGATAAATTCATGCAGTTCTTTTCTGGTATTGGTTAGGCGGTAACAAATATAGGATTTTTCTAATTGATTTGAAGTCTTGTCCGGATTCCAAGGAAATCCGTTGTTTTGATTCTAATCCGTTGTTGTTATTTGTTAACAGGTAATGAGCCTGGGAAGAAACGAAGAATTACCGGGAAGGAGGTTAAGTTTAACCTGAATCCGACATAATTACATATGTAATTATTAGCTTGAAAAACTGATTGAAAAAGCTATTAGGGAGATTCTTCACTCCGCTTCGCTCTGTTCTGAATGATAATTTTGTTTTTATATCGAACTTAGATCTGATTAATTTGAGCATTGATGTTATTTGAGCTGCTCTGAAAATAGCTCTTTCCATTTTTTCACCGAGTTTCTGCTCAGTTTAAAGTGGTTTGCCAGTTGTGAGTCTGTAAAACTGTTTTTTTCCTGATAATCCAGGATTTTCAGAATGGTGGGTTCATCATAAGAACGGTGTCTCTGACTTTGTTTAAGATCGTCTGATGTTGTGGTTTTATCAAAAAGAACATGATTAATTTCAAGTACATCTAAATAGGATAGTTCTTTTTTTGATAGCCATTTTTCACAGAGTGTTCTTTTTTCAGGAAACTTTAAGGCAATCATGTCGGAATATATTCTTTTATAATCCGGTTTTTTTATTTTTTGTATTTGTCTATCCATTTGTATAGTGTAGTTTTAGGGATATTGTATTCTTTTATTACCTGTAACCGGGTTTTTTGTTTGGTTTCCAAAAGTTCCAGAATAAAATCAATAATCTCTTTGGTGTACAGGTTCTTTCGAAACCGAGGCAGTTTTTTGTTGCTCTCTTTTAAATTATTATACTCTCTGGAGCTTTGGGGGGAATGTAAGATCAGGTGTTGGGAATAGATTCTGAAAAAATCGTATTCCAACAGCTTACTCCATCGGAGAAGTAACCTCGCATCCATGCTTTTAGACCGGTACATTTCCAGAACGTGATTTTCAGTACATTGTAAAAAGCTACAGATGCGGGGTATTTCTATCCCGCATTCTGTAACTCTTTCTTTAATAAGAAAACCTATATCAATATCTTTAAACATAAATATAACTTTCTTTTCCTGTTATGTCTTCATTAGTGAGGGTTTATACCACTGGAAGCCGCTTTTTTAAGAGCCCAGGCCACAGCGTTTAACTCTAATGCAGAATTGTAAACATATTGGTTGCTACTGCTTCCCGGACCATAAAGTTTGGTTCTTGGAACTCCTGCACTGGTATATACTGATGGATAGGCACATGAAGTGTTGTCAGTATTGGACGCCCCAACACTATCTCCAAAGAATATAAAATTTTTAGTATCATTATACCATAGTATGGAATTATCAGGACTTACAGCTTGTTTTCCAGTAGAATTATAGGCAGAACAAACCTGTATGGAATTAGCCGGCAGGCTGGTAAATACTACAGAACCTGTGGAACCATTATCTTCTCCCCAGTATCTTCCGGAAAGATTACCAAAAGGACCGTTGATTACCGGATCGTTCGGAAAATTAGCTATCTGATATACGTTGTCATCAGTTTGTGTCCCACCTATTTGTGCTACTGCTGTTTGTGATGAGGCTCCGAAGATCCCATTCATAAGAATATTTACCTGGGTACTGGTGCCATCTGCAGATCCGTAAATCACAGATCCCCCCTTGTTAATGTAATCTGACAGAGAGGTTGACAGTGTGGCGGTAGGAGCCGCTCCATAAGCAAAGTATAATATCACATCAGGCTTTGCCATACCGGAATTTGCAAGATAAGAAACCGCATTAGAAACACTGGTTGTGGTTCCCCAGCCCGGAGTAACGGACAGGCCTACAATTTTCACAATACCAGAGGGTCCAAAACTGGATGTACTGGCAAGTGCATTTCTTCTTTCTGGTGCCCCCCAAGACCATGTATCAGTAGTTCCGATAATAGCATAGGTCATTGCAGGTAAGGTCATGGGTATGGTAGCTGAACAGGTGTTATTCCCGTCTGTTGTATTGGAATTAATGGTAATAGGGAAATCCAGGTTTACCGTAGGAGAACCGCTGCCCAGTAAAGTTACCTGTTGCATTCCGGTAGAGGTAAAGGTTCCGCTGGCTGATAAGCTGATACCGTTGGTTACCGGGGTAGAGATAGTATAAGACCCTAAAGTAACAACATTTACATTTAGTGTAATTGTATTTCCACTTCCAAGATTTGTTCCTTTTACATAAGTTCCGTTAACTGCTATAGTAGCACAGTTCAGGGAATAAGAAGCTATATTGGTTTTTACTACTACATCTACTGTACAGTTATCGGTTCCTCCTGAAGAAGTAATGGTAAAGGTATCCGTTTTTACTGCTTTCGGTGTTCCCTGTGCAGGAATATTGATGGTCTGTATTCCTTTTTCGGTAAATACTCCTGAACCGGTAAAGGAATATCCGTTATTTGGATCAGAGGTTGCAGTAATAGACCAGATACCCGGCTTGGTTACATCTACCTTTAATGTAAGGTAATTTGCCGTTGTCATGTCCTTGTTTATGACATAATCGCCCATGGCTTTAAGAGTGTTACATTGTAGTGTAAACTGTGCTTTACCCAAGGAGCCGCAAAGGCTTTTCCATTCATTTCCGGAAGTACTCCAGTAATTAAAGCAATCTTCGTCCTGGTTGTATAATACCAGTCCGTTTTCAGTAGCCGTTACCACAGGTATTCCATCCCTGTCAGTTTCTGTAGATTGCGGAAGTAATATCCCTTTGTGTTCTGTTGCGTCCTTCGTTTTAATGTCTAAAACTGCATTCGGACGAGGAGCGTCTGTGTTAATACCCACCTGGGCATTCATAAAAAGGCCTATTATCAAAGTAATGGCCAGTAAAAAAAGTCGTTGTGTTTTCATTTTATTTTATTAATAATTCAAACTTTTAGGTGACACTTAATTATATCTAAACATCTTTAGTAATTCTATATCTATTTTACTGTTTTTATTCTGTAAATAAGTATGTTGCGCATTGAGATAAAATAAATACAATCTTACTAAAGCAAAATTGAATAAAAATCAGAAGCCTTTTAAAGTGTTTTAAAATGGTTTTTTGTAATCGACTGGTAAATTATTTTAATAGCTGAGAATCAATAAATTACCATTTTTTGATTAAAATTTGATATGTTATTTTTTGAAAATGACTTAATTTTGCTTAACTTTATCGTTAATTTTGAAGGTCATTTCTTCTGTAAAAGGTGGGATAATAAAAAAATAGTTCAATTCTTATAATTTAATTTGTGTTATGTTAACCAAATTGGAGATAAAACAACAGAAACAGGATAAGTATGCTAATATGCTTAAAACGTATGTAGTAGCCACACATGTTGTTTATTGTGCAACGGATTATTGGTTTGGTTATACGACCATTGCTACCCTGGGTATGATTTCTCTTTTGTTGCTGAGCACAGGCTTTTATGTGTTGAGGTTTTCCGATTTGATGCGTGCAACTATGATCACGGCGGTTATCATATCCTTTTTTACTTTTCTCAGCTGGAACTATAATCATTTCTTTTTTATATATCTTTTGGTTATTCCTATGGTTACTATTACTATAACCGATAAAAAGAAAAATGTTTACATATCGGGTTTTATGTGTTTTCTCGCTTTACTGTGTATGTCAGTAAATCTGTATTATGATTTTAACATTTTCAATGATACCATAAGTGAAACCTTTAAGCTGATCATTATATATGAAACCATAATTCTTGTTTTTTGTTTTATTACACTTAACCTGAATTATATTATGGATATAAATAAAATAAATGCGGAGATAGAGTTAGAGGAAAATACTTGGAAAGAGACATCTGACAAATCTCATGTAGTGGCGAATATGTTGTTTGACAGAGATATAAAATTATATGAGGATATTCTATACTATTTTGAAAAAAATGGGCCCTGGAAAGATATTAATTTTAATCAGGTTAAACTTGCCGAAGCTCTAAATACAAATACTTATTATATTTCAAAGGCATTGAATCAGGTCGCTGAAAAAAGTTTTAACAATTTTGTGAATGATTACAGGGTAAAACAAATTATACAGGCTTTTGAAAATTATGAACATAAGAAATATACATTAAAACACATATATACGGAAGCCGGGTTTAGCAATCAATCTACATTTAACCGGGCTTTTAAAAAGGAGAAAGGCGTTTCACCTAAAGAATATTTAAGTAATTTATCGGGAGTTGGTGTTTGATGTAAAGTCAAATAAAATAGGTATAGTTAGATTTGGTTGACTTTTGTTATTGTAAGTCCCCCTAAAAGTTGTACGGGAATTACAAAATCAGGGTATAATGAATCTTTTGTTCTTGTAACAGATGAGAATGGGATAAAAAACTAGCCAATACAGGGCCTGGTTCCGAGTTTAATAAAATAAAAAATAGGGAGATAAAGGTTTTATAAACCCACCTAAACCGAAAAAAATGATGGAATACTTTATTTATAGTTTATATCATGGATATGAAAAAGAGAATAAAAGTTTAAGTGTAAAGTTTATAGGACTTTATAATAGCAGAAAAAATATTAATATTGGAATTAATGATGCTATAAAGTTATCAGGGTTTAAAAATTATCCCAATGATTTTCATATAAGAAAGTATGTTTTAAATAAAATTCATTGGAAAAAAGGTTTTTCTAATGTAGTAGGAGAAGATAATATTCCTGAAAACGATAATATTTCTGGTTGCACGTTATTTAATGAAAAGAGTGTTAATGGTTTAATTCGTTTGACACATGCCTATACATTAAATAGTTTTTTAGATGATGAGCGTGAAATAGGAATCTTTTCTTCAGAAGAGATAGTAAAAGTTGCTATTGAAAGCTTGATAAATAGACCTGGTTTTAAATTGCATATTGATGATTTCCATTTTGGATATTATGAATTTAATTATAATTATTGGACTACAGGATTTTAATATGAAAATTATAAATATGTCTGTAAGATTTGGGGAGACTTACATTACAATAATTAACTTTTCAAAATCGGGCAAATTTCGGGCAAATAAAAAAGTTACACAAAATTTAAATGTGTAACTTTCTGAATTTAAGCTCCTCCTGCTGGGCTCGAACCAGCGACCCTCTGATTAACAGTCAGATGCTCTAACCGACTGAGCTAAGGAGGATTTTAAGTGTGCAAATGTATTATTTTTTCTAAATAAAGCCTAATCGGAAACGGATTATTTCATCAGGCTTTGGAAAATATTCCAGAGATCGTTCCCGAAAACTAAAACCATTAGTCCCAGAAGAATCACTATGCCGACCATTTGTACTTTTTCCATAGCCTTGTCACTTAATTTTCGTCCGGTAATCATTTCTGCTATGGTAAACAGAGCATGTCCGCCATCCAGTCCCGGAATTGGAAGTATATTTAAGAAGGCCAGCCATATGGAGAACATGGCGGTAAAACTCCAGAATTTAACCCAGTCCCATTGAGGAGGGAAGGCTTTATACAAGCGTAAGGGGCCGCTTACACTTTTATAGGCTTCGGTTTTAGGATTGATAATCAGTTTAAATTGTTTGATTTGAACAATCAATACATCCCAGGCTTTTACAGGTGCTCTTTTACAGGCATCAAGGAATCCGTATTTTTTGTAAGTAACTGCTTTTTCCACATTGGATCCGCTGGGAGCAAAACCTAAAATGGCACTGTCAGGAACATAAATTTTTTCGCTGATTTGCTGTTGATCTCTTAAGATTCCTAAAGAGACACTGTCTTTTTTATGTTTTTTAAGATTTTCCTGAATTTCATCCAGATATTTTACAGGTTGTCCGTTGAAACTGGTAATCACATCTCCTTTCTTCAACACATTAGAGGCGATACTCTTAGGAAGAATACTATCTACATCCGAAACAACTCTTGGAGAAATAAACCGTTGTCCTTCACTTGTCAGAATATGTTTCTTTCCCTCAGGGAGCAGATCAAAGGTCATTTCCTTACCATTTCTATTTACCGTAACCTGATCTCCGAACAGAATATAAGCAGGCAGATAATTAAAAGTAGGAATGTGTTTTCCATCTACTTCCAGAATGTTATCTCCGTTCTGAAATCCCAGTTTCTTTCCTGCTTCGGAGAAAGCATAACCGTCTTTTAACTTGTTGGTATCAATAGTTTCTTCCCCTACAGTCATCAGAAGAACAGCATAAATTACAATAGCCAGTATAATGTTTACAATAATTCCGGCAAGCATAATGATTAACCGCTGCCAGGCTGGTTTGGAACGAAATTCCCAAGGCTGGGCAGGTTTTTTCATTTGTTCCGTATCCATGCTTTCGTCTATCATTCCGGTTATTTTCACATATCCCCCTAAAGGAAGCCATCCGATTCCGTATTCGGTTTCGCCTATTTTCTTTTTAAAGAGGGAAAACCAGGGATTGAAGAATAAGTAAAACTTTTCTACCCGGGTTTTAAAAAATTTGGCAGCAAAGAAATGTCCTGCTTCATGAAGGACAACCAGTATGGAAAGACAAAGTAGTAATTGAGCTATCTGGGTAAATAATTGCATTTTTTCGAAATATAATTTTAGTTTGCAAAAGTACTAAATTTATCACAGAACCGATTTAAACTTTTTAAACAAAAATATAGAATAATGGAATAATCGAATAATAATCCCCCAACCCCAAAGGGGGAGAAGCTTTCCTTCGGAGGGTGGGGAGGATGATAGGAGGATATGCGCTAAAGACTCTTGGTTGATAGTCAGTGACTATATTTAAGTTCGATGATAAAAACATACCTTAAGGTATGTTTTGGCTCCTTAATTTACATTAATGTACCCTTATAAACTCTTTTTGCTTTTCTGATGATTCATTCGGGGATAGGAAACGTAATTCTTTGATAAATAAGGCCAATGTTCCGATAATTATGCCTTTGAGGCTATTGAGGATAAAAGATTAAATCGGTTTATATCGAAATTTTGTAATAAAATTAAAAAATATTGTTTACCTTTAAACAAGATATTAAAATCAAATACGTCATGAAATCAATGATTGTTCCTGTGGATTTTTCCGAATCAACCGAATATATTTTAGAGGAAGCCGTTTATTATGCAAAGGTAACCCAGAGTAGAGTTTATTTGCTGCATGTTGCCAGTCTGGACTTAGGTTTTGTAATAGGAGATGTGGGATTTCAGTATTTGCCGGAACTGGAAGAGGCGGGTATGAAAGAAGAAACGAATGAACTGACCAAGTATAAAGAGCGATTGGAAAAAGAGGGGGTGGATGTTGAAATCATCATCAAACAGGGAACACCTGCAGAAGTGGTTTTAAAAGAAGCAAAAGAAAAAAATGCAGACTTAATCGTTATGGGTTCTCATGGAAGGGGAGTGGTTATGGAAGCTATTTTAGGCAGTGTTTCCAAAGATATAATAAAAAGAGCCAAAGTTCCGGTTTTGATTGTTCCTCCCCGAAAATATCAAAAGAAGGATTAAGGAATTATAACAGGTGAAAAATCACGAAAAGTCGGATTTTAAATTGTTCAATATGGATTATATTTGCGCCTTATAGAATATATGGAAGAAATTAAAATTCTGGATAAAACTTTCATCCCTTTAATCACTTCGGAACAAATAGATCATGCCATTCAGCGCATGGCGAATACTCTTTATGAGGAGTATAAGGAAGAAGTTCCTGTTTTTATTGGGGTTTTAAACGGGGTGATTATGTTTTTCAGCGATTTTTTGAAGCATTATAAAGGAGATTGTGAGATAGGTTTTTTACAGTTATCGTCTTATTATGGAGTAGAAAGTTCCGGAAAGGTGGCGTTGGTCTCAGATGTTACCACTGATATTACCGACCGTCATGTGGTTATTCTGGAAGATATTGTGGATACGGGAAATACCCTGGAGTACCTGTATAATTTATTGGAAATAAAGCCGGCAAAAAGTATCAAAGTGGCTACTTTGTTTTTTAAACCGGAAATATATAAAAAGGAATTAAATATAGATTTAATAGGGATGAATATTCCTGACAGATTTGTAGTAGGCTATGGATTGGATTATGAAGGTTTAGGCAGAAATCTGAAAAATCTGTATCAGTTAAAAGAGGAATAAACTAAAAGCAAAAAAATGAATATAATCGT
>JAVBRH010000228.1:0-7264 GCA_031548225.1 Apibacter sp. | reverse complement strand
TATTATCGTTGTAAATATTGGGATTTGACCAGCCGGCATTAAAAGCACTGATTACTACATTCACTCCTTCCAATGCTTGGGTAAGGGCTTCCACATCGTAAATATCGATAGACTTCAAAGTTAAATTCGGATGATTCAGGGCAGAAATTTTACTACTGTCCCTTGTAATGGAAATAACTTCATAATTTCTGTCCAATGCTTCGTTAAGAAGTGCCTTTCCTACAAATCCAGTAGTTCCGATTATTGCTAATTTCATAATATTCAAGTATTTAATTTTTTTGATTTTAGTGTGCCTAAATATATGAATAAGCCTAATCTTTTTTACTATGATATTATTCAGCTATAAATTCCAAATTTGATGTAATTTGTACTGCATCGCTGACTACCGCCTCTGGAAATTTAGTTCCGATACCGAAATCCGATTTTTTGAAAGAGCCGGTAACAGTAAAGCCGTAGGTTTTTTTCTTAGACATAGGGTTGATTACACTTCCGTTGTATTTAACATTCAGGGTAACAGGTTTGGTTACTCCGTGCAGGGTTAAATTTCCGGTCAATTTGTAATTATTATTTTTTCCTTTCACAAAAGAGGTGGTTACAAACTTCAAATCAGGATATTTTTCCACATCAAAAAAATCTTCAGATTTTAAATGATTGTCTCTGGCCTCTATTCCAGTATCAATGGAATTAACATCAGCGGTAACAGTAAATTTGGCATCTGAAAAATCCGGTTTGGTATAATCCAGCTGGGCATTGAATTTTTTAAATTCTCCGTCTATGTTGGAAATAGTCATATGCGTAACTTCAAATTGAAGTTTTGCATGATTAGGATCCAAAGTAAGCTTCTGCGCAAAAACAGATAGCGAAACGAGAGATAAAGCTAAGGTGAGTACTAAATTTTTCATTGTTCTTTATTTTTAAATGTTTTTATTTAATACAAAAGTAGTACGCATTTAGATAAAAATTCTTGATCTATGATAAGAAATAATAAAGTTGTAAAATAGATATAAGACATAAGATTCAAGAAGTTTAGAAGTCTTATACCTTATCACTTATTCCTCCTTTTCAGGCCAGATCGAAAAATTTTCCGGGTAAAGGTTTTATCAGGTTTTTCAATTCCAGTTCCAGTAAGACCGGCATAAGCTGGTAAGTGGGGCAGTTTAATGCGATTGCCAGAAAATCAATTTGGGATTTTCCCTTGTCTTTTAAAAAATGAATGATTTCCGTTTCTTTTTCATTCAATTCGATAAATAATTCTGTTTGTTTTGTCTGGATTTTACTTTCTCCAAAATAGTCGAGTATATCTTCCGGCCGGGTAATAATCTGGGCTTCCAGGTTTTTAATGAGTTTATTGCAGCCCTGGCTTTGTGTATCCGTAATTTTTCCGGGCAGGGCAAAAACTTCCCGGTTATAGGAATTGGCAAATTTGACGGTAGATATGGCTCCGCCTCCATAGGCAGATTCTACAATAACCGTGATAGGAGAGAGTCCGGCAATGATCCGGTTGCGTTGGATAAAACTGGACCGTTCCGCTTTATAATCTAAAGGAAATTCAGAAACCAAGCCTCCATTACTTAGCATTTTATTGGCGAGTAATTTATGTTGGGAAGGATAAAAATGTTTAAGTCCGTGAGCTAAAACTCCCACAGTAGGAATATTCAGTTCTACGGCTTTTTTATGTGCCGTTCCGTCAATTCCCAAAGCCAGTCCGCTGACAATGGTTATATTTTTATTTTCCAGACATTCTACCAGATTTTCCGTGAAATGTTTTCCGTAAGAGGTCATTTTTCGCGTTCCCACAATGCTCAATGAAGGAGTATTCCAATCGAAGTTTCCCTGAGAATAAAGTAAAACGGGAGAATCGGAACATTCTCTCAGCAGTACCGGATATTTTTCTTCCCAGAGGTGGGTAATTTGAATTTGGTGCTCTGAACAGTATTCAAGTTCTTTTTCTGCTTTTTTAAGGAGAGTTTCATCTCCGACAGATCGTACGGTTTTTTCCCCGACAAGGAATACGGAAGTCAGTTCTTTTACCGGAGCTTTCCATACATTCTCAGCAGATCCGAATTTTGAGACGAGTTTTTTAATGGTGGTTTCACCGATATTCGGGCATAGTTTCAGAGCTATAAGATAGAGTGTATCCTGATTCATTTTCAAATTCTTTAAAAAAGAAAGAGCATAAAAGTAATAAATATTATCCGGAAATTTTTATCCTATTGAATTTTTTCGAATGCTGAGTCCAGTTCCTGCAAGGTTAAAGCGGAAAGCAACCGGGTTTTATGTTCTTTGAAATTCGGAATTCCTTTAAAGTAGTTGGAATAATGCCGGCGCATTTCCAGAATTCCGGCTCTTTCTCCTTTCCATTCCACAGACCAGAAAGCATGGTTTTTCACGGCTTCTATCCGTTGTTGTAAGGTAGGCTGAGGTAATAACTCCCCGGTTTTCAGGTAATATTTGATCTGTTCAAATATCCAGGGATTTCCGATGGCAGCACGCCCGATCATGATGCCGTCCACCCCGTAGGTTTCTTTGTATTCTTTGGCTTTTTCGGGTGAATCTATATCTCCGTTTCCAAAGATGGGAATATGAATCCGGGGGTTGTTCTTTATCCGGGCGATATGACTCCAGTCGGAATGACCTTTGTACATCTGGGAACGGGTGCGGGCATGAATGGTAAGCGCCTGTATTCCTACATCCTGTAATCGTTCGGCTGTTTCATCAATATTAATGGAACGTTCATCCCATCCGAGGCGGGTTTTCACGGTTACCGGAAGATGAGTGCTTTTTACTACTGCTCCGGCCAGTTTTATCATCAAATTAATGTCTTTGAGGACTCCGGCCCCGGCGCCTTTACACACTACTTTTTTTACCGGGCATCCGAAATTAATGTCGATTAGGTCGGGATTTACAGTTTCCACTATTTTGGCAGAAAGGGACATAGCTTCTTCGTCTCCTCCGAATATTTGAATTCCTACCGGGCGTTCATAATCGAAAACATCCAGTTTTTTCCGGCTTTTGATGGCATCACGGATTAAGCCTTCCGAAGAAATAAACTCGGAATACATCAGGTCTGCTCCATACATTTTGCATAGACGGCGGAAGGGAGGATCGCTCACATCTTCCATAGGAGCCAGAAGAAAAGGAAAATCCGGGAGTTCTATGTTGCCGATTTTTATCAATTAATGTAATAATTTATCAATAAGCTAATAGCCGATAGCTAATAGCTTTTAAGTTATTATTTCGTCAGTCCGTGGGGTTTTGGATTTCCGTTTTCGTCCAGACTTACCATAATGATCTTTTCTACAGAAAGTATCGGTTCCTGGGTCAGGTAATTTCGTGCTTCTCCCCGGAAAGTGATCGAAGTTCTTCCATATTCCACCACTTCTATTCCCAGCTCCACAATATCCCCTAAACGTGCCGGAGTCATAAAGTTGATATCGGAAATATGTCGTGCGGCAAAGGTACGGGCTTTTAACTGGATCACAGTGGATAACCCTATTTGTTCATTTACCCATTCCAGTAGTCTTCCTGCGAACAAGCTGTTATTCGGGTTTAAATCTTCGGGTCTTACCCATCTTCGGGTTTGAAATTCCATAGGTTTATTTTTTTGTAAATGCAAAGGTATAAATAATTAACCGGAATCCGGATTTGTAGAATTATTAAATTAACGTGAGTTCGATATAACTATTAGGTATAATCATCTGATTATTAGGTGTATTTCCTTTTTTATTCATGTGTCTTTTTCTTTTAATGGTATTCATGAAACTTCGTTTTCATGATGAAAAAGGAAGAAAAAATCAAGGCTTTGAGCAAATTAGCTTGAAAAGCTCATTGAAAAAGCTATTAGCTAATAGCTTTTAGAGAGATTCTTCACTCCGCTTCGCTCTGTTCAGAAAGACAAATCCCCCGACCCCAAAGGGGAGAAGCCCTCCTTCGGAGGGTTGGGAGGAATTGACAATAGGAAGCATCTCTCTAAGAAGATACTTTCTGTTATTTAATTATTCAGTTATTTTCTCATTGACGCATTTGCTCAGAGGGCGGATTGGAAATTATGTTTATAATTTTTTCATTTTGAATTAATCTATGGGCTTATTTAAGAAATTATTCTTTTATTGCCCATTTTACGTCTCCATCGACAATCAGATAGTTTGAACGCAGGAGTTCAGGGGCGTTGAGATAAGTTGTAATGGTCAGGGTAAAGTTGTGAATGTCTTTGGAATTTCCCAAGTCTATCTCTCTTCCGGAAACATCATCCAGGTTTACTTTGTGTTGTGACAGGTTTAAAGAATCGGAAACGAGGATGGGGACCGCCATTCCTTTTTTTAGTGAAATTTTTCCAGATTTTTTGATTCTGAATATAAAATCGAAATAGGGTTTATTGACTGCGATTTCAAATTCCGAAGAAGGGTCTATATCCAGATACAGAACTTCATTAACATTGTCTGTGATAAAGACGGTTATAGGAAATTGAGAATTGTTTTTCAATTTTAAAGCAGAGTTTTTGTGAGAAGGCTTGTTTTCTACCATCAGATAGTAGAGGACATCGTTATCCAGAAATACCGGTTCTTCCTGTATTAGTTTCAGGGAATCCGGATAGATATGGGAATATTTTTCCCGGATGCTTACATAATGTTCAGTAGAAATTTCTTCAATTATTTTTGTGTTTTTATTTTTTGTTTTATCAGACGGGTTTAGAACTCCGATTAAAATTATGGTAATAACAAATATTCCCATGAATATTAAAGGACCCCATTTAAAGAGTTTTGTGGTGGGGGAAATGTATATTATTGAATAAGCATTTTTATATATACTGTGGTTGCTTCGTATAAGTTTACTCAGTTCGGAGCTGGTATTGGTGATTCTTACCAGCTGGGAGCTTGTCTGATAACAGAGTTTTTTGTCCACAAACTGAATGCGTACGGTAAAGTTGATCAGGGCTCGTACCAGGTCATCCGTGTATTTATATAAGGAAGATGGAAGTTTGTTTATAAAGAGATAACAGGGCTGTTTGATCCAGAGAGTGAGCTGGGGGAGTATGGTTTTATAAGTAGTTTTGTTTACGTTTTTAAGGGTCTTTACAAATTCGGAAATAAACAGGCGTATTCCGCTCAGGGCTGTTTCTTCATCTTCCGTGTGATTGACAAAAACCAAATAGTCCATCCACTCCGAAGCTTTTAAAAAGTCGGCAGGATTTAAGAACTTCCTCATGATTTTATCAAAAGAAGTGGCAAAATAGGGAGAAATGAAAGAAATGAATTCGGGATTATTAACTCCTGATAACATCCATTCTTTAGCTTTGGGAAGGGAAACTTCATTCTTTTCCAGGCAGCTCAGTAAGCTTTTTTCCTTCCAGATCTGTTTATGAAATTCCAGTCGCTGAAGAAAATTTTCGTTTTGCAGTTCCTCAAAAATATCATTTTTGGAGTAATCAAAATCATCTATGGATATGATTCCGTTTTCTGAAAGGGAAAATTCCACAGACAGTATTTTTTTTATCCTTCCTGTATCGGGATTGGAGTAATCTATATTGCTGTACTCAAAAAGCCGTATGGGAGAAAGGTACTGCATTATCCGATCCCGGTTCCTTTAAAGTTGTCTTTTTCTTTAGATTGATAGGATTTCTCAAATTTTGAAATGTTGTAGAGTTCGTTAATGAGCCGTCTTAATTCTAAGAATCGTTCTTCTTTTACCGCTTTTTCTCCTGAAGTAAAAATAGCCTTTGCAGACGGGTAATTTTTATACATGTCGGGTTCAAGGGATTTGTAGTAATAAAACCGGGATATAACATAGGTGTTGGTGTACCACAGGGCATCCCATTGTAAGTCATTCAGGAGTTCGATGGTTCTCTGAAGGATTGCGGGATTTCGTGATAGTAAAACCTGATTTTCCGATTCTGTGATTTTCCGGTATCTTGAAAGGATTTCCTCTTTATTGATATCAACAGAAGGAAGAAGCTCCTCAATATATTCTTTTTTCCGGAGGTAATCGGACTGTAGTCCTTCCAGCCGGTCATTTCCTCCGATTTTATCAAATTCCCGGGAAATTTTTGCAATGGTTTCCGCAATTACATACCGTTTGTCAGTAGAGTCGTTTTCTTTCATCCGGAATAAGTCGTTCCGGTGGGTTTCCAGTTCCCGTAACAGATCTTCCGTTTGTATGGCCCAGACGGAATTTTCTTCAAAGTTAAATTCCTTCAGTCTCTTCCGGATTTCTATCTCCAAATCCATGAATTGTTCCTGTAACCGGGAGATATTAATATGTTTTTCGGAAATGGAAAATACGTTTTTAAATTCCTGCTGAGTCATTACCAGATAGGTTTCCACGGAAAGTTCCCGATCGTCGGAAAGGGAAATACGGATTTCTATGTCTGACCCTTTGATTAAGTCGGAGGTAAGCTGCTTTCCGGAAATTTGAATATATCCGATAGGAAGATTGGATATGATTCGTGCCAGGCGATCACCTTCGAGTATATTGATAATGATGCTGTCGTCCGAACCTTTGGAAATGGTTTTGGATATTTCCCGGTATAAAGTTTTCCGTAAAGGTAAGATACTGTTTTTTTCAAAGATTACTTCCAGCCGGGTGGTATGGTTTTCCTTATCATCGATTTCGATACATATATCTTTAGGAAGAGGTTGTCCGGAAATGTTGTATTGTCCCTGGCTTATGGAGAGTTCCTGAGACAGGGAAGAAACTTCCATTCCCCCTGCATCAAAAAACCGTAATTTAAACACATTTAAAATATTAGGCAAAAGAGGCAGAAATTCAGTAAATTTAGAACGGAGTTCTCTGATTCCCGTGTCAAATCCACCGTCATTTCGGGTAATCCGGTAGGTGTAATCTTCATAATTACCTTCCACTTTCACAAGTAAAACTTCTTCTTCCTCTTTACTCATTTTATTGTATCCTAAATTGAGGAAAAAGAGGGAAGATGGAGCCTCCTGCTGATCTGTAAATTCCGGTTCTTCCGGTTGTATCTGATTTAGGAGATTTTCTATGTTTCCTTCTTTCAGGCTCAGGGAAGATTTTTCCGGATCAAAATATTTATTGGCAGCGTAAAAGGCTGCTCCCGCAGCAATGGCTGTTGTGGGGTCGATACTGGTATTTACCGGGATTCCTGTTTTTTCTTTTAATTGTTGACGAACATAAGGGATCAGAGTGCTTCCGCCTACTAAGATAATCTCTTTGATATCCTGATTTTGAAGATGATTCCGTTCGAGTATCTCCCGGATCATTTTCAGGGTATTTTCTGTCTTTTCAGATATGA
>JAVBRH010000288.1:0-6270 GCA_031548225.1 Apibacter sp. | reverse complement strand
TCCGTACTATCCATAACTCAGGTATTGAGGTAAGCGAAATCGTTGATGTTACCCCAATTCCTCATAACGGATGCCGGCCTCCAAAAAGAAGAAGAGTTTAATATTAAAATTATTCAAATTTTATAAATGGCAAGATATATTGGTCCAAAAACGAAAATAGCTAGAAAATTCGGGCAAGCTATTTATGGGGAAGATAAGTATTTCGAAAGAAGAAAGTTTCCTCCAGGACAACACGGTCCGAACAAGAGAAGAGGTGCTAAAAAGTCTGAATATGCAATTCAGCTGGCAGAAAAACAAAAAGCTAAATATACTTATGGTATTTTAGAAAGACAGTTTGCTAATTTATTTGATAAAGCCCAAAGAAGTAAAGGAATTACAGGGGAAGTTTTATTACAACTTTGTGAATCCCGTTTAGACAACGTCGTTTACAGATTGGGATTGTCAAATACAAGAGCAGGAGCTCGTCAGTTAGTGTCTCATAAACACATAACAGTTAACGGAGAATTAGTAAATATTCCGTCTTATTTATTGAGATCTGGCGATGTAATAGGGGTAAGAGAAAAGTCTAAATCATTATTAGTAATTAAGGATGCTTTAGCTAATAATTCTCATAAAACCTATGAATGGTTGGTGTGGAATGATGAAAAACTATCAGGTGAGTTTAAAGTAATGCCTGAAAGAATTCAAATTCCTGAAGATATCAAGGAACAGTTGATAGTCGAATTATATTCTAAATAAAAATAAAAAATTAGCTGAAATTTATATGGCAATTTTAAACTTTATAAAACCTGATAAGGTAATTTTAATCGAATCGGATGATTTTAAAGGACAATTTGAGTTCAGACCATTGGAACAGGGCTTCGGATTGACTGTAGGAAATGCTTTAAGAAGAGTTTTATTGTCTTCATTGGAGGGGTATGCAATTACCTCTATCAAAATAGAAGGAGTAGATCATGAGTTTTCAACTATTCCGGGAGTTATTGAAGATGTAACAGAGATCATACTGAATCTTAAAAAAGTTCGGTTTAAAAACCAGATTAATAAAGGAGGAAATGAAGTAGTAACTGCTCAGATTTCCGGGAAAACAGAATTAACGGCAGGAGATTTAGGTAAATTTATTTCTTCTTACCAGGTTTTGAATCCTGATTTAGTGATTTGTCACATGGATAAATCCATAAATTTTAATATAACTTTCAATATAGATAAAGGAAGAGGATATGTTCCGGCCGAGCAGAATAAATCCAATCATTCTCCTATGGGAACTGTTGCTATTGACTCTATCTACACTCCAATCAGAAATGTAAGTTATAGTGTGGAAGATTATCGTGTGGAACAAAGAACCGACTATGAAAAATTAATTTTGGATATTCAGACAGACGGTTCTATTACTCCTCAGGAAGCTTTAACAGAGGCTGCCAAGATATTGATTCATCATTTTATGTTGTTCTCTGATGAGAGAATTACTTTAGAGGCAGACGTGGTAGCATCTACGGATACTTATGATGAAGAAGCACTTCATATGAGACAGTTATTAAAGACTAAACTGGTAGATATGGATCTATCCGTAAGGGCTTTGAATTGTCTGAAAGCAGCAGAAGTGGAAACTCTTGGAGAATTAGTTTCCTTCACAAAATCAGACTTAATGAAGTTTAGAAACTTTGGTAAAAAATCGTTAACTGAACTGGAAGATTTAGTGTATTCTAAAAATCTTACTTTTGGTTTGGATGTTTCAAAATATAAATTGGACGCAGAATAATATAAGAAATTATGAGACACGGAAAAAAGTTTAATCATTTAGGAAGAACAGCATCCCACCGCAGGGCAATGCTTTCAAATATGGCAGCATCTCTTATTCTGCATAAAAGAATTAATACAACAGTTGCAAAAGCAAAAGCATTAAGAACTTATGTAGAGCCCCTTTTGACTAAATCAAAAGAAGATACTACTCATAACAGAAGGGTAGTGTTTAGCTACCTTCAAAATAAAGAGGCTGTTACCGAATTATTCAGAACGGTAGCTCCAAAAATATCTTCAAGAAACGGAGGATATACCAGGATCATCAAAACAGGTTTTCGTTTAGGTGACGGTGCTGATACCGCTTTAATTGAGTTGGTAGATTTCAATGAATTATATAATACAGGAGATTCTGCTAAGAAAACGACAAGAAGAAGCCGTCGTTCTACAACTAAAAAAGAAGAGGTTAAAGAAGTTGTTGAAACAGTAGAGAAAGAGACAGTGGTTGCTGAAGCAGAGGAAACACCTGTTGTTGAGACTACAGAAGAGACAAAAGATTCTGCAGATTCTGCAGAAAAACCAGAAGATAAAAAGGATTAGAAAAATAATTTTTATTTTAAATAAAAAGAAAACAGGTTATAAATTATAACCTGTTTTTTATTTTTAGTATGTTAATCTACTTCTTTTTCCCGGGATATTTCTAATAGTTCATACCAGTCTTCCACAGACAGGTTAATATTGAAAGCTTTTATTTGCTCTTTTATCCGTTCAATGTTAGTACTTCCCAGGATAGGAGTGATTTTGTAAGGTATTTTTAAAGTCCAGGCGAGTAAAATCTGGTCGACAGTTGCATTATATTTTTCTGCCATTAGCAGCAGTATGTTTTCTAACCGGGTGTTAACCTCATTCCTGGTGGTAAAATAATGTCCCAGAGGGGCATAAATTTGAGTTTTTTTATGGTAGTGACCGGATTGGAATAAGGTTTCGTTAAACAAAGCCTTTGGATTAGGAAGTGAAAATTCAATCTGATTAGTTATTAAAGGTATCCGGTTGTGGAGAACATTAAAAGCATAAGTGGAAAAATTACAAACTCCAAAGAATTTTACTTTCCCGCTTAGTTTTAACTCAGTTAAGGCGGTTTCCAGTTCATCAAAGTTCATCAAATAGTCTTGTCTGTGTATAAAGAGGACATCAATGTAATCTGTTTTTAAATTTTTTAATGAGTTGTTTACACTTTCTAGGATATGTGTTTTGGATGTATCGTAAGCTTTAATCCGGTATTTGGAACCGGGAGATAACATTCCGCATTTAGTGGATATTTTTATGGTATTCCTTTTAATACCGCTTTTTTGAAGGGCTTCACCAAATAAATTTTCTGTAGTATAATCTCCATACATGTCAGCTAAATCAAATTTAACCAGGTGTTCATCATAACAAGATTTTAAAAATTCACTGGCCTGATCCGCTGAAAAGTTTTTACCTTCTGTTCCCCATCTTAAAGTTCCTATAACTACATGTGGTTTCATATTTTATTTTTAATAAAGTTACAAAAAATAAAAAAGCCTCTCATATTTGAGAGGCTTTTTATCTATTATATTTATGAATTATTATTGTTGATCATCCAATAATTTGAATATAACTCGTCTGTTTTCTCTGTTTTTCCATTCAGGACATTTGGTAGCAGGGTTACATTCAGGGTTTTTAGGACTTGAGAAGCCCATTCCTTTTCCGGTTAATTGGTAAGGAGGCACTCCTTTAGAAACTAAGTATTTGATAACTGAAGCTACACGTCTCTTAGATAAGTTAAGGTTATATGCATCTGTACCTCTGGCATCAGTGTGACCTTCAACTAAGAATCGGGTATTTTGACCATATTTTAGTATGATATCAGCAGCACTGTCTAAGATTGGTTGAGATTCAGCTAAGATTTTATCAGAGTCAAGATTAAATTGAATACCTGCGATAGTTTCAGTTAATATCGGTGCTAAATCTTTAGCTTCAGGACAACCGTCATTTGATTTAGGTCCAGGGAAAGTAGGACATTTATCGTAAAGGTCGATAATGCCATCCATATCTACGTCTAAAGCTCTACCGGAACCGTCAACACGGGCACCTCTTGGAGTATCTAACTCTCTGTCCCAGTCATCACAAACTCCATCATCATCTTTATCACCAAACACACAAACATCAGGAATAGGAGTTTCTGTTCCAACACCAACACCAACTTTTGTAAACAATTCTCTTAGAGGATCCACCCATCTTAGGTGTTCGTTATGTTTTCCTATTTTATAAGTTAACCCTAGGGAAGTTGTAATAAAGTCATCTGAACTACTTCCTGTGTGATAGTCAGCGTAAGGTCCTGATCTTCCGGAACCGTCAAACTGTTCATCTCCGGTAACTACATACATAGCTCTAAGCTCAGCATCCAGTCGGTTGCTTATTTTATACACTAAACCTGTACCAAATTGAGCGTAAAATGAACTAATGTCTAAATCTACATCATCAATTTTAGTAAAAGTGGTTTCTCCTAAACCTTTGTCTTTTCTGTAGGCTTTGTATCCGATAAGTCCGGCTCCACCATAAAGATGTATAGCCCATCTGTATTGTGAACGGTTATCTATTCTTCTAAATAGGGCAGAAACGTTTAAGTCTCCTAATAAGGAAATACCCAGATACTTTGTTTTAGCATCAATGGTGTTTGAAAATCCTTGTTTAGATTCCCCATATTGACCTATTAGGCTTAGTCCAAACGCGTGAGAGATTTGCTTGTTGATAGAAGCCTGAATATCATATCCGGCTCTCCAGCTTCCTGAAGCTCCGTTTTCTATAGAGGTAAAGTCAGAGGATTGTAACCAGGGAACCCCTCCATATATGGATATGGACCAGTCGTTAAATTGTTTCTGATCATTCGTGAATTTTACATAGTCTTCTGTGAAGCTGCTGCTGTCAACATTCTGAGCTTGTGCTTTAAAGTAAGCGCAAAAAACTATAAGTACTAATAGAATACATTTTTTATTCATAACTATAATTAATTAGTAAGTATATTTCATTTTTATGTTAAAGTTTCATTTGTATAACAATAAGCAAATGTGGCTGTAAAAGTATCAATTTTTTTTGAAAAAAAAAATAAATTAGGTCAAATCATACAAAATTTTTTTAGAAAAGGTTCTTTTGGATGTATGGGCTAAATGGGGAATAGTTAACTTTTTGGATTGAAAATTAAGGGCGTTGAAAAAAACTATGTCAATATCTATCAGTCGGTCTTCATATTTCCCGCTTACAGAAGAGTCTTTAGTCCTTCCTAAGTGATATTCAATTTCCTTTACAGACTTTAGTAACTGCATAGGAGATAAGTTGGTTTCCACCACTACTCCCAGGTTTAAATAATAATTATCTGATTCATAATCTTCTGGAGTTGTTTTTAATAAATCCGATTTTTGTTTTATTTCTCCAACTTTTTGATTTATAGAGTTTAATGCGTCTAAAATGTTGCGTTCTTTATCTCCCAGATTACTTCCCAGTAACAAAACTGCCTTATTCATATACTAATAGGTGTAAAATATAAATTATTATACAAAGGAATGAAAAAATTTATAATTCAGGTTTTGGCTACTATTGTTGGGATTTTATTGCTGGGAGGATTACTCTTTGCAGGACTGTTCTTTTTAGGAGCAATTTCTTCGAGCTTTTCAAAACCTCATGTAAAAGATAATTCTGTGCTGGAAATAACCTTAGGTAAACCGATTATGGAGAGTTCCAGTGAGAAGTCCATTTCCTTGTTTTCATTAGAAGATGGGACCACTGTTTATTTAAAAGATGTATTGGATTTGATTAAACAGGCGGAAACAGATGATAAAATCAAAGGGATAAGTTTAAAATTGCCGGTTGACCTTCAGGGGGGGTATTCGGAAATATCTGAAATACGGCAGGCATTGGATAATTTCAAAAAAACTAAAAAATTTGTTTATTCTTATAGTAATGACTGTTCTCAGAAGTCATATTATCTGGCAACCGTTTCCGATTCTTTATTTTTAAATCCCGGTGCTGCCGTAGAACTGACAGGGTTGTCCACTGAAATCCTGTTTTTTAAAAAATTAGGAGAAAAATATGGGATAGATTTTGAGGTGATTCGTCACGGGAAATATAAATCAGCGATGGAACCTTTTATGAGAGAGAATCTTTCGGAAGAAAACCGGCAACAGTTAACGGAATTATTAGAGAGTATATGGTCAAAAGTTTCTACGGACATAGCTTCTTCAAGAAAATTATCTCCGGAAAAGATTAATGTCATTGCCGATAGTTTATATGGCTTTATTCCGGAGTTGTCCTTGCAATATAAGTTAGTGGATAAGTTAATTAACGAATCCGAATATGATAATGTAATTAAAAAGAAATTAGGACTTTCCGAAGAAGATAAATTAAATAAAATTTCTTTAGCTAAATACAAAACGGCAACAGACTTGAATTCGTCCTTTGGGAAAGAACAGATAGCCTTATTATATGCAACAGGGGAAATCTATTCAGGGAAAGGGGAGG
>JAVBRH010000284.1:0-3123 GCA_031548225.1 Apibacter sp. | reverse complement strand
TTAACTATGACCTGCAAACGGCTTTAGAGCCCTACGGATTATTTTACGGCCCTGATCCTTCCAGTTGGGGAAGCTGTTTTATCGGGGGGAATATAGCCACCAATGCCGGAGGATTGAGAGCCGTCAAATACGGAGTTACTTCCGCAGCAGTTTTTAATCTGGAAGTGGTCCTGCCGAACGGAGAAATCATCTGGACAGGAGCCAATACGCTAAAAAATTCTACAGGATACAACCTTACCCAATTGTTTATCGGAAGTGAGGGGACTTTAGGAATTGTTACCAAAGCCGTTCTCAAAATACTTCCCAAGCCCAAAGCCGACATTACCCTGTTAATTCCTTTTCATTCATTGGAAGATTGTGCCGGTGCGGTTGCTGATATTTTTAGTAATGGATTACACCCCTGTTCACTGGAACTTATGGAACGAAATGCTTTGGAACAGGTAATTACCCATCTGAATGATAATTCCATTCCTTTACAGGATAAAGTTCAGGCTCATCTGCTTATCTGTTACGACGGAGATTCCCAAGAAGAGCTTATGCCTTTAATTGAGAAAACCGTAAACGTAATAGAAAAATACCCAACCGAAGAAATTTATTTTGCAAACAACGAAACGGATAAAACCCGTTTATGGCAGATAAGAAGAAAGGCGGCTGAAATCGTTAAAATGAACGGATATACCATTGAAGAAGACACGGTGGTACCCCGGGCCGAATTACCTAAACTCATCCGGTTTGCACATCAGCTGGCTGAAAAAAACAAAGTAAAAGTGGTTTGTTACGGACATGCCGGGGACGGAAATCTGCATATCCGCTTTAACCACCCGGAATATAAAAATTCGTACAATAATCCCGTCATACAGGAAATGTTAAAGGAATTATTCCAGTATATTTATTCTTTAGGCGGAACTATTTCGGGAGAACACGGCATAGGTTTAATCCAGCAGCCCTTCCTCCCTATTGTTTTTTCCCGAGCCAATCTGGAAGTGCAGAAAAGCATTAAAAAAGCATTGGATCCCAATAATATTATGAATCCGGGAAAGGTGGTGGATATTTAAATAAAAGTTGATTGATTTGTAACAATTTTCATCAAAGAAGTACTTATTTAATTGAAACAGGGTGAATAAAACGGAATCAGAGTTTTCTGAATTGATTGAAAAGAATCAAGGGATTATCCACAAAGTGTGTAGAATTTACACTACTAATGAAGAGGATTCCCGGGATTTGTTTCAGGAAATTGTGTTACAGCTCTGGAAGTCCTATAAAAGTTTCAAGGGAAATTCCAAATTCACCACCTGGATGTACAGGGTAGCTTTAAACACGGCCATTACGCTTTTCAGAAAATCATCCAGAAACATCACCACACAGGAAATTGACCATACATTATACAAAATATCAGAAGATATTGAATCTTCGGAAAAAGAAGAACAAATTGACCGACTGTACAAAGCAGTTAAAAAACTTTCTGAAATAGAAAAAGCTTTAGTTCTGCTTTATCTCGAGGATATTCCTTATAAGGATATTGCAAATACTCTGGGGATTACAGAAGTAAATGCACGGGTAAAAATGAACCGGATAAAAATTAAGTTAAAAGAAATAATGAAGGAAGATGAATAATGAATTAGATATAGATCATTTGAAAAAATCCTGGAAAGAACAGGAAATTTCCTCAAACAATTATTCCAGAGCCGAACTGATTCAGATGTTGAATAAAAAGTCCGGCAATATTGTCAAATATATTGTAATCATAAGCATTGTTGAATTTCTTATTCTTATACTTTCTCTATTTTTTATCTCTCCGAATCCTTCTTCACTTGAAACTATGAGTCCACAGGCACAGGAAACTTATCTCCAATATTACCAAACAGGCAGGATTTTGGTTTATATAAACATTTTTATTTCTTTTGGGTTTGTTTTCTTTTTTTACAGGTCTTACAAGAAAATCAATGTAACAAATTCCACTAAAGAGCTTATTCATAATATTTTGTTAGTCAGAAAAAATGTAAACTGGTTTATTTTCATTAATATAACCTTGGGATTAGCTGCCTTATTTTTTACCGGGTTTCATGATTTCCTGTCCGGACTTGATAAAAATAATCCTCCATTAATTTCTTCCAATACTCAAAACTCTAAAGAAGCTTACACTCTCCTCTCTTCTTCGGAATATCTTTTCTGGTTTCTTACAATTTCCGTAATTTCCATAGCGGTTGTACTGCTTTATTACTACTTTATATACGGGACATTACTGAGAAAGTTAAAAAAGAACTTAAGCGAATTACAAAAATATGATGGCTAAACAATCATAAAATTTCATAGAAATTGTATAAACAAGTTGTTTATATCCTGATAATAAATATTATTAAAATAATAATAAAAAATTGTATTTTTGCTTCACTGTACCATGATGCAACAAAATTCACAATATACTGAAGATAATATAAAAACCCTTGAGTGGCAGGAACATATACGTATTCGTCCCGGTATGTACATTGGGAAATTAGGAGACGGATCTTCCGCCGATGATGGTATTTATATCTTGTTAAAAGAGATCATAGATAATTCCATTGACGAATATGTAATGGGAGAAGGAAAAAAAATTGATGTTTCTCTGGAAAACAATATAGTTACGGTAAGAGACTACGGACGGGGAATTCCTCTCGGTAAAATGGTCGATGCAGTTTCTAAAATGAATACCGGAGGTAAATACGATTCAAGGGCCTTCAAAAAATCTGTGGGACTAAACGGAGTGGGTACCAAAGCGGTAAATGCTTTAGCTTCTTTCTTCAAAGTGAGATCCGTGCGGGATGGAATTACCCGGTCTGCCGAATTTTCCAAAGGAATTTTAACTGAGGAAAGTCCTGAAATAGCTTCCCAGGAACGCAGGGGTACTGAAATTTCATTTGAGCCAGATCCGGAAATTTTTTACAATTTCAGATTCCGGAGAGAGTATATTGATAAAATGCTGAAAAATTATGTCTATCTCAATCCGGGATTAAAGATATATTTCAATGGAGAGGAATTTTATTCTGAAAACGGTTTACAGGACTTATTACAGGAAAATATAGAAGGAGAAATTGTTTATCCTATTATACATTTAAAGGAGGAAGATATAGAAATAGCCCTGAC
>JAVBRH010000031.1:0-4260 GCA_031548225.1 Apibacter sp. | reverse complement strand
TGCTGCATAATGGAAAGCATCGTATTTCCCCCGCTGGCAGTCTTAGAAGTAAGATCTGCAAGGGTAATGCTGTTCATAGCAGTCATCTGAATGGAATTAAAAGCCCCGTAAAGCACCAGAATCGGTATTAGCCAGAATAAAGAAGTATCCTTATTGGGAAGGGCAAATAGGGATATGGCTATACCTAAGGCTGCTGTATTAAAAATCAATAACTTTCTGTACCCTAAATACTTTACTAACGGAATCGCCAAGGATTTGGCTGCCATGGTAGCCACTGCAGAAAAAATCAACATGATTCCCGAAACAGTCGGGGATTTACCAAAACCGAGCTGAAGCATCAGAGGAAGCATCAAAGGTACACCTCCTATTCCCAACCGGGTTACTAAATTTCCCAACAAGCCGATTTTCAATGTTCGTATTTTCAATAATCTCAAGTCGATCAACGGGGAATAAGTCCTCTTTGAATACCAGATATAAAGGGTAAGCAGTCCGACTCCAACAATAAACGTCAGTACTATGCTCTTTCCGGATCCCAGTCCGTCTCCGGCAAATTCCAGACTTAAAGAAAGCATTACCAGGCCGATACTGAAAAGAAATAATCCCAGAAAATCAAATTTTCCTTTTATCCTCTTATAATTAGGAACGGTTTTCCAGGAAAACAGGATCCCTATGATTCCAATCGGAATATTAATCAGAAAAATCCAGTGCCAGGAGACTACTTCTACCAGCCACCCTCCTAAAGTCGGCCCGATTACCGGACCTATCAGCCCCGGTATAGTAACGAAATTAATTACTTTCAGTAATTCATTCTTCGGATAAGCGTAAATGAGAATCAACCGGGAAACGGGAACCATCATGGAACCCCCTATTGCCTGTAAAATCCTCATACAAACCAACATCTCAAGAGAAGTGGACAAAGCACAGGCAAGCGACCCTAAAGTAAAGATACCTACCGCTATAATGAAAATATTCCGGGATCCGAATTTATCCGAAAGCCATCCGCTTAAAGGAATCAACAAAGCTAAAGTTAAAGTATAGGATATAATCACAGACGGCATGTCCAACGGAGACTTGTGCAGGTTGTTTGCAATGGAAGGCAGAGCCGTATTCAGGATAGTTCCATCTAGGGATTGCATGAAAATTGCCATAGCCCCCACCCAGGGAAGCCATTTTGATATTTTTACTTCTGTCATGAATAATCCGATTCCTAATTTAACCTGAGCTCAATAGAACCATTAAATGTAATTATTTGATGATTTAGGTATATTTCCTTTTGCCTTGCAAATTTAGTTTAAAAAACTCAAAATAACTTTCAACTAATAGCCTTTATTAGGAAGATTCTTCACTCCGCTTTGCTCTGTTCAGAATAACATATCTCCTGGCCTCAAAGGAGAAAAGCCCTCCTTCGGAGAGATGGGGAGGATTTGATATTAGGAAGCATTTCTCTAATTAAGGTATTAGCACTTAGAAAATTCCAATTTTATAAAAATGCGGTTTATTTCATAAACTGAGCAGAAATTTTCTCCGCTTTTTTTGTTTCTGAATAGTCGTAGAAACCTTCTCCGCTTTTCACTCCTAATTTCTTAGCAGTAACCATATTTACCAATAAAGGACAAGGGGCATACTTCGGATTTTTAAATCCGTCATACATCACATTCAGTATAAACAGGCATACATCCAGACCGATAAAGTCGGCCAGTTGTAACGGCCCCATCGGATGAGCCATTCCCAGTTTCATTACCGTATCAATTTCATAAACACCTGCCACTCCTTCATATAAAGAATAAATTGCCTCATTAATCATTGGCAATAAAATACGATTGGCAATAAATCCGGGATAATCGTTCACTTCAACCGGAACTTTTCCCAATTTCTCACTTAATTCAAAAATAATCTTATTGGTCGCATCGGTTGTGGCATATCCTCTGATTATCTCCACCAGTTTCATAATCGGAACCGGATTCATAAAATGCATCCCTATTACTTTATCCGGGCGGTTAGTCACCGAGGCTATTCTGGTAATGGAAATGGAAGACGTATTGCTTGCCAGGATTGCTTCCGGTTTTGCCAATTCATCCAGTTCCTTAAATATCTTTAATTTTAATTCTACATTTTCCGTCGCAGCTTCCACAATCAGGTCGGCATTTTTAGCGACTTCATTATAAGTGGTATAAGTGGTAAGGTTTGCTAAAGTTGATTTTTTATCTTCTTCGGAAATGGTTCCTTTCTGCACCATTCTGTCCAGATTGGCTTCTATGGTTTTAATCCCTTTTTCCAAAGCTTTATCTGAAACATCTACCAGGGAAACGGTAAATCCTTTCTGTGCAAAGGTATGGGCTATCCCATTTCCCATAGTACCGGCACCCAGAACGACTATTTTTTGTATCATTAGTAAAAAATTTAATGTTTTTCAGGTTTAAATATACAAATTTATTCGAATCCGAAGATCAAAAAATGACCTGTTTATTCAGGTTTAAAATCATAAGGATAACCTTTTCCAATACAAAAGTTCCTGAAAAATGATGCGGTATCTCCGGATTTTTTTCCGGATAAAATTTAAAAAATAAAAATGATGATTTTTTATAACCGTTCAAACGGTCTTTCTGTTTCCGGTTATTTCTTCTAACCGTTCTATCAATGAGTTTACCTCAACTTCCAGATGTTCGAGATGCGAGTCGTTAATAATATGAAAATCGGCTAATTTTATTAATTTTTCCTGAGGTAATTGATTTTGAAGTCTTTTTCTGATTTCCTCTTCGGTAGAATTATCCCGGGTTAAAATCCTTTGGATTCTTACTTCTTCCGGGGCCGTTACTACAACGGTGTAATCGCAGGCTTTATAAGAACCGCTTTCAAACAAAATTGCGGCTTCCTTAATACAGAAGTTTCCTTTTTGCCGGGCCACCCAGGCTTCAAAATCGTTTTTTACGGCCAGATGAACCAGACTGTTCTGCTTTTTAAGCAATTCCTGATTGGAAAATATTTTTTCGGCAATGTATTTCTTGTTCAATTTATTTCCTGCATACGCTTCCTCTCCAAGCAGCCGGATTAATTCCGTTTTCAATTCCTGTTCTTCTTCCATCAGCTCTTTTGCCCGGATGTCTGCACTATAAACCGGATATCCTTTTTCTTCAAACAATCGGGCTACCTGAGATTTTCCCACTCCCATTCCTCCGGTCAGACCTACAATTTTCATTCCGGTACGAGATTACTAAACAATGGAATAAACCATCGCATAATGTGAAACACTGCCTCCTAATACAAACAAATGCCAGATAAAATGTGAATAGGGTATTTTTTCAATCGCGTAAAAAACGGTTCCCAGCGTATAAAACAGCCCTCCTAAAGCTAAAAGTATCAAAGCATGAGAGGTCATCAGATGTACTACGCTTTTTATGTCAAAAATAACCAGCCAGCCCATCGCCAGATATAAAATCAGTGAAAGTTTATCTACTTTTCCCGTTAAAAATATTTTCATGATTACTCCCAGTGTGGCTATAGTCCATACAATGAAAAAAATAGTCCATCCGGAAGCCTGTTCCAGAGTTATTAAGCAAACCGGAGTGTAAGTTCCGGCAATCAGAAGATAAATACTCATATGATCAAAAACCCGTGCCTTCTTTTTTATTTCTTCATGGGCAAAAAAATGATACAGAGTGGATGATGAATACAGGATAATCATGGATAGTCCGTACATCCAGATACTCAATGTACTATATGAAGTTATATTTCTGTTTTTTAATAATAAAAATACCAATCCTACAATACCCAAGATTATTCCCAAAGCATGAGACACTGTATTTAATATTTCCTGTCTGTCTTTCGCTATTTTAAACATAGGCTTCCCTGCTAATTTTTACAAAAATACTAATTAAACTTTCCTTTCTCTACTTTTCACACGTTTTTAACATTACATTTTAAATCAACTGCATAAGATTTCAAACTATCCTAATACTCCCCTTTCCGTTTTTATAAGTTAAAAACGGCTATGCCTGAAAAATAGTTCCATTTTATATAAACAAATCCGATGCCAAGATATTTTCCTGTCAGCCGGAAATTGGCATACAGTCCGACGAAACCGGATTGAAATTTCGGACAAAACCCGGTTAATAAAGCCTATTTCGATTATTTTACAGTCAGAATCAAAAAAATAATAATTTCAAAAATTAGACTTACTTTTGTAAAAGAAAAATTTATGAATTGACTTCTAATGACAAAAGTTAAAATCGGACTGGTTCAATCAAGCTGTTCGGGTGATGT
>JAVBRH010000213.1:0-2890 GCA_031548225.1 Apibacter sp. | reverse complement strand
AAATCTGTAGGTTATATGAATTGGGAATAGAATCATTCAGAATTTTAATTACCTGTAAATCGGAAAAAGGAATTTCTTTTAAATATTCCTGATGCTTAATCTCCCTTTCTTTTTTCATCTGTTCCCAAAGGGAAGAATAATCAGAATCTTTGGAAGGAACTTTGACTAATTCCCGTAAAAAATTTACCGGACGATCCTCTATTTTTTCAGTCAGGGCAAAATACGTATCCGGATACCAAAATTCATCCAGATGCCAGTGGGCTTTTAGTCCGGAGTTTCGTAAGAAAACTTTTACTTTTTTTGAAACTACATTTTGTCCGATGGTAAGGAGTAAATCCGGTTTGTGACTTTCCATTTTCTCTTCTCCGAAAGGAAAAATATACCGGTCAATATTGGAATAAAATTGATCTGAATTAAGATTGGACGTTACCTCAGTCAAAATTACGGTATCTTTTCTTTCCGCTAACTCCTCAAGGAGTTTCTCCAACTCTTTGTCGGGCTGCTGCATTCCCACAAGAACCATTTTCTTTTCAAACCGATCCCATTGAGAAAGAAGCGGTTTCCATTTTTGGGAATCGAATTTTCTTTCCGGTTGTGCCAGTTGTTCGATATCCACTTCAATGGTGTCTGTCTGTTCATATAAAGGCTCCGAAAAAGGAATATTGATGTGTACCGGCCCTGATTTTAAAATACTGGTTTGGACAGCCTTCTTTATGGTAAGGAAATTATCTGTAACCGCTGCATCTTCTTCGGATTCCGATAATTGATAAGAGCCATAAATATGGTTTTGATATATATCCTTTTGCCGGATGGTCTGTCCGTCAAAAATATCAACAAAATTTTCAGGACGGTCTGCTGTGATTATAAGAAGGGGTACATTCTGGTAAAAGGCTTCAATAATTGCCGGATAGTAGTTGGCAGAAGCCGTTCCACTGGTACAACAAATAGCCACAGGCTTCCGTTGGGATTGCGCTCTTCCCAAAGCAAAAAAAGCGGCGGAACGTTCATCCGTTACACTATAACAGGTATATTTTTCATGACCAGAGAAATGAATGGTAAGCGGAGCATTTCTGGATCCCGGTGAAATTATTATATCGGTAATTCCATACCGGTAAAGCATTTCGCCTAAAAGTTGAACAGATAATTTTTTACTGTACATGAATAATTAATGATTAGCAAATATACTAATGAAACAATACGCTGATAATAAGGAATAACTGAATGACCGAATGACTGAATGACTGAATAATTGAATAATCGCAAAAATCTAAAATTCTTTTCTTTTTCCAATTTCTTACGTCTTCTATCTTATGTCTTATTTTAATACGTTAGCATTCCTCCGTTTACATTGAGTATGTGCCCGGTTACATATCCGGATAAATCACTGGCAAGATACAAACAGGCATTGGCAATATCTTCAGGAGTTCCTCCTCTTTTCAACGGAACTGAATCTCTCCATTCCTGAACGGTTTTTTCATCCAGAACTTCGGTCATTTCCGTTTCAATAAATCCGGGAGCAACTACATTGCAACGAATGTTCCTTGAGCCTAATTCCAGAGCGATGGATTTGGAAAATCCGGCAATCCCGGCTTTAGAAGCCGCGTAATTCGCCTGCCCTGCGTTTCCTTTTACTCCTACCACGGAACTCATATTGATAATAGAACCTTTTCTCTGCTTCATCATGGGTTTGATAACTGCCTTAGTCAGATTAAACACAGAATCCAGGTTTATACGAATAACCTCATCCCAATCTTCCTTGCTCATTCTCAGGATTAGATTATCCCGGGTAATTCCTGCATTATTCACTACTATGTCGATCTGTCCGAATTCTTTTAAAACTTCATCTACCAATCCCTGAGCTGCTTCATAGTCTGATGCGTCCGACCGGTATCCTTTTATCTTTACCAGAGAAGAAAGTTCCTGTTCCAGTTCTTCCGCTTTGGACGAGGAAGATGCATAAGTGAATGCTATATTGGCCCCGTGTTGAGCAAATACCTGGGCAATTCCCTTTCCAATTCCTCTTGTTGCTCCGGTAATAATCGCAGTTTTTCCATCAAGTAATTTCATATAGATATATGTTTTTATAGGTCAAAGATAAGATTTTTGTATAAAGAGTAAGAATTATAAGGAAAATTAATCCGATTTAACCTGAGTTCAATATAACTATTAAGTATAATCATCTGATTATTATATATATTATTCCCCTTTTTCTTGATACAAAGGGGAGGAAAAATCAAGGCTTTGAGCAAATTTAGCTTAAAAAACCGGCTAACAGCTATTGGCTGTTAGTAGATTCCTCACTCCGCTTCGCTCTGTTCAGAAAGACAGATCCTCCCAACCCTCCGAAGGAGGGCTACTCCCCTTCGGGGCTGGGGGATTATTTGCTCAGAGGCCGAATTAGGAATTGTATTTATGATTTTCCTCCATTTATTTTTCTTGTTTTTTGCCTGCTTCATTTATTAAGGATAAAGATTTTTTATTATTTTTGATAAAACATGTGAGAAATGTCTTTTATCAAAATTCAATATTATCAAGCGCCTCCCGGAAAATTGATTTTGGGTTCTTATGAAGAAAAGCTATGCTTATGTGACTGGCAGTACCGGAAAGGACGTGAAATGATCGATACCCGGATAAAGAATTTTTTAAAGGCTGATTATGAGGAAGGAGATTCCGGTATAATCCGGGAAACCCTAAACCAACTGGAAGAATATTTTAAAAAGGAACGAAAAAGTTTTGATCTTCCTCTTTTGTTTTGTGGTTCCGATTTCCAACAATCGGTGTGGAACGAATTAGTACAAATCCCGTTTGGAAAAACGGAAACTTATCTCGGACTGGCCAAGAAAATGAAAAATGAAAAGGCGATCCGGGCTATTGCCTCGGCAAACGGAGC
>JAVBRH010000254.1:0-2562 GCA_031548225.1 Apibacter sp. | reverse complement strand
AAATTTATGTTTATGTCCTACATCAGCCTCACTAGTCCCGGATTGCGGGTATATTTTTTCATTTTCCAAAGGCAGAAGTCCTGAAAAAAGTGAGTTCCGGGCGTATTGAGTTGCAGAAGGAAGTATGCTGAAATACGACTGTTCGGAAGCAGAGCTGAAATGCTTTTTAAACAAAGGCTCAATAGTTCTCCATTGGTCATACCTCAGATTATCGATTACCAGTAACAATACCTTCTTATTATTGGAAATAACCGGACGTACCACATCCTTAAAAACGGTGTGAGACATGATGGGTTTCTGATCGGAATGAAGCCAGTCATGGTAATTGTTTTCAATGAATTTGGCAAATAAGTTGTTTGCTTCTTCTTTTTGATTTTGGAGAATACCGGACATTTCTTTGTCGGAAAGCTTATCAAATTTCAAATCCCACTGAATCAACTTCAGATAGAGTTGTACCCAGTCTTCATAAGTCTGGGCATACATTAAATCCATAGAGATTTTTCTAAACTCCTGCTGATAGTCCTGAATGGTCGTTTTCTCTATAATTTCATCGCTTTTTAAAATTTTCTTGAGACTCAGTAAAACCTGGTTAGGATTGACCGGTTTCAGAATGTAATCGGCAATCTGCTTTCCGATAGCCTCCTCCATAATATCTTCGGTCTCATTTTTTGTAACCATAATAACAGGCAGTCCGGATTCTATTTCTTTGATTTTTTGCAGAGCTTCCAATCCCCCAATTCCCGGCATATTTTCATCCAGCAGAACTGCCTGAAAATTCCCTTTAGGGATTAATTCCAGTGCATCTGCGGCATTATTAATTCCCACTACATCATACCCTTTACTTTTTAAAAAGATAATATGAGGTTCCAGCATTTCTATTTCATCATCAATCCACACTATTCTTTCATTCATTGTATTTACTTTATTTATTATATTTTTGTATAAAATTACAAAAAATATGCCTTTTTAGGAGAAATATAAAATGAATAAAAGAAAAATATTTAATGATCCTGTTTTAGGTTTTATTTCCATATCGGATAAGTTGATTCTTGATCTGATAGAACACCCTTATTTTCAGAGGTTAAAAAGAATTTCACAGACCGGACTCAGTTATTATGTATATCCCGGTTCTACTCATACCCGTTTTTTGCATGTTTTAGGCTGTACTCATCTGATGCAGACAGCTCTTCAGGTATTGAGGGACAAAGGAGTCGAGATTTCCAAAGAGGAGGAAAGGGCTTCTTTAATAGCAATTTTACTGCACGATATAGGACATGGGCCTTTTTCTCATGCACTGGAAACTACTTTACTGGAAGGAATACATCATGAAAATATTTCCATAACCCTGATGAATTTATTGAATCAGGAATTTAACGGAGAATTAACTCTGGCTCTGGATATTTTCCTGGATAAATACCCCAGAAAATTTTTTCATCAGTTGATATCAGGACAAATTGATTTGGACAGACTGGATTATTTACGCCGGGATAGTTTCTTTACAGGAGTTTCGGAAGGAAATATCAATTCGGAACGTATTATAACCATGATGAATGTTATAGACGGGGAAATAGTAATAGATGAGAAAGGGATTTATTCCATTGAAAAATACCTTACTTCCCGGATGTTTATGTACTGGCAGGTTTATTTTCATAAAACTTCCGTTACGGCTGAGTTTTATTTAATAGAAGCCTTGAAAAGAGCAAAACAGTTGACAAAAATGGGAATAAACCTTCCTTCTTCAGAGGTTTTACGATATTTTTTAAAGAAAACAGATTATTCAAATCTGGAGGAAATAGATTGGGAACAATTTTCCCAGTTGGATGATGCAGACATCACTTCTGCTTTAAAAATATGGCAGACTCATGAAGATAGAATTTTAAGCCTGTTAAGTCAATTTATTATACAGAGAAAATTACCATCATCCATGATTATTCCTCATCCCATTCCGGAAGAAAAAATATCAGAATGGAAGGATAAAACGAAAAAGTTATATAAAGTAGAGGACGGGGAGTATTTCATACATCAGAATAAGTTAAGTGTGCTGGCTTATGATGATAAGAAAGATCCTATTAAATTGTTATTAAAAGGCGGACAAGTCATAGAATTGCAAAATTCAGATAATCAGGTTTTAGTAAAAGATCTAAGAAAAAAAATCAGCAGGTATCATTTATGTATCCCCCGGGAATTGGAAAGTTTTAAATAATAAAGATTTTTGTAGTTTTAATAAAATGTTTACATTTGCCAATTATGGAATTTAGTGCTGATCAGATAGCAAAACTAGTAAATGGAACAGTTTTAGGGAATCCGGATGAGAAAATATCTTATATCTCTAAAATAGAGGAAGGAAAACCTGGAACTTTGACTTTTTTAGGAGGAGAAAAATATCAGGAGTATCTTAAAGATACAAAAGCATCTATTGTCCTTATATCAAAAAATTTACTACCCGAAGATATTTCTCATCTTCCTGCTGTGATTGTAGTGGAAGATGCCTATTCCGCATTTACTCAATTATTAAGATTTTATAATGAAATAAAAGCACAGAAAAAAGGGATTGAAAGTCCC
>JAVBRH010000074.1:0-3326 GCA_031548225.1 Apibacter sp. | reverse complement strand
AAAACGCAGACAACAGTTGGAGATGAGGGTTACATTGAGGAAGATGATATAAAAGAAGACTGTGCAGAAATCCCTGAAAATGTGTCTTTACTGGGAATAGAAGATTCGGAAGATATAGAGAATTTTAAAAGTAATATATTTAAAAACATAGGCACACTTAGTTGTGCATTAGAAAGCAGATTACAAGGGGGCTGTAATTTGAGTAAATTAGAAATCAATATTGAAAGGGCAATAGTAGACTTTGATAATATTAAAAGAGCTATCGAAGAAAAAGGTGTGCATGTTGGCCATGTTCCTACCTCTGAATATGCTGAGAAAATTTCCTTAATTCAATATGAAGAAAGTTCAGATTTCGCCCAAGAAATGTTAAGTTTAAATACGACCAATCTTACAATACCTTTAGGCGTGACTCAAATACGACCGTATGCGTTTTACCGGTTTTCAAGCCTTGTTAATGTTGTTTTGCCCGAAGGAATAACAAATACTGGGGATAATTCCTTTCGCTACTGTTCAAACCTACAAAATATTCATTTTCCAAGTACACTAACAACTATTGGTGAATATAGTTTTAATAACTGTATTAGTTTGAAATCCGCCATATTGCCTCATGGTATTAATAGAATTAATGGCTTTTCGTTTGTGGATTGCGAGGATTTACAAACTTTACATTTGCCTAACACTTTAACCAGTACCGGAACAACTCCATTTAAGGGCTGTGCAAATTTAGAATTTTTAACATTAGAAGAGGGCTATAATTTTAATGGGCTCGACTTATCATCAGGAACTAAATACAGTGTAGAAACATTGGTCGGCTGTTTTAATGCATTAAAAGACAGAAAAGGGCTATCCTCATATAAATTTATAATCGGTTCGGTTAATATCGCAAAGCTTAGCCCTGAAGAAATCGAAATAGCAACAGCAAAAAACTGGACATTACAATAAGCAGAAAAACATGTGAAAATTCGGCGTTTTAAGGATTTGCTGTCTTTATAGTTGGTTCTAGAATTTCTGCATTTTAAAATTAGTTAGTTAAAGTAAATCCGTCGATTTAGATCGGCGGGTTTATATTTTGATTAAGTTATTGTACATCGTGTTAGTGTCTAGAAGAATACGAACATAAAATGAAAAATGATAAGGAATGTAAATAATAATGCATTCTGAACTTACGTAAAGCTGATATAATCCGAAACAATATTTCTCCTTTATGAATATTATGTGTTGAGTGCTTGTACTTACATGGTGCATTCACTTAAAAATATAAGGAGAAAAAATAAATGAATTTTAATAAAATCAATGAAGTAAACGGATTTGACAAATTTAATCCCGACAATGCACGTCAGAACAATTATGCCTGGAGCATGGTTGAGTTCGATGGGTATATATATGTCGGTACCGGAAGGAATGTTGTTTACAGAGGTATGAAAAACTTAGGTTTTGAGCCTACAAAGTCTTTTGTGCCAGAGAATTTTTCACAAGCCTCCGAAATATGGAGATATAAGATGAATAGCTGCTCATGCAAAAAAAAGTGGGAAAGAGTTTACAAAATGCCTGAAGAAAACGGGACCTGCCTTTTCAGGGATATGACAGTGTTTGAAAATGAGAAAGGTGAAAAAGCACTTTATGGCGGAAGCTATTATAAGGATGGTCAGGGGTACCTGTTAACATCTAAGAACGGCTTAAAATGGGACAGCATTTCGTACCCGCTTCTTCCTGGATATTTTATAAGACCTTTAAAGACGTTTAACGGCAAGCTGTACGCTGCAAATTGCAAACCTCTGGAGGTAGAGGAGACTACCTACCTTTATGTTTCTGATAATCCGCAGCAGGGCTGGCGTAGGGTTAATACGGAAGGGATAAAAGGCGAGATATTCTCTATGGCAATATTTAACGGACATTTGTATATTGGAACCATGCCTGCGGGCGGCTTTGCCATATGGAAATCGGAAGACCCGGAAAGCGGGATATGGACATGTGTCGTTGATAAAGGTGCAGGTGACGGATTAAATGAAATACCGATGGCAATGGAGGAATTCCGGGGCTATTTATATGTAGGCTCGGGAATAAACGGCGCAATATACAGCACAGATCCGGAAAACAGATGGGTCATTCCGAAGGGATTTGATATTATTCGAATAACCGAAGACGACAAATGGGAGGTTATTGTCGGCAAAAAACCTATTTTACCCACAAGACCGTCTAAGGGCATAAGGAATATGGGCGTGTACGAATCCGGATTCGGGAATATGTATAACGCATATTGCTGGACACTAAAAAAATATAGGGATTCACTATTTGTAGGATCGTGGGATTCAGCTATTCTGTATAAGATAACTATTGCTGATCTTTTTAAGGAAAAGAGATTCGTCTCTACGATTAAACAGCTGTTAAAGATGATGTTCACGCAGAGTGATATACTCAAAAAAAGGTATAAATGGAATCGGTGGATAAAAATGCTTCTGAATTCGTTTGATAATTATCCTGAAAGCTTCGGATTTGACCTATTAACGTCATCTGACGGTATGATTTTTAAAAACCTTTCAGTAAACGGTCTTGATAATGAAGAGAATTACGGTGTCAGAAATATGTACACGGCAAGCGATGGTAAGCTGTATATAGGAACAGCAAACCCGACACAGGGGTGCGAGGTCTGGGAAACCAAAGGCACTTGCAAGTAAAAACCACATTAAACAGGACAACAAGCAACCGCTCCCGTAAAAAGGGGTCGGTTGCTTTTTATATGCATACGGACAACAGAAGCGTCTGGAAGTCATACGTACTAAATAAATATTTTTTTACTTTATCTGCTCTATTGCATTATCACTTAAAATCGGTTATAATTTAAAGCGATAAACTGAAAGAAAAAACCGGATGGATTTTTTTGATTAAAAAAATACGGTTTTATCAGAAAGGGATGGATTTATGGATCAGACTATTGCTTTTTTACTTACCATACTGCCGATAGCGGTAATTCTGCTTATGCTTGTTTTATGGCGCAAGCCGGCAGATATTACTGGCATTGCCGGGTGGGGGATAACGGCACTTATTGCCATTTTCTTCTTTGGCACAGGCCCTGATGTTGTTTTAAAATCATCGCTGGCAGGGCTTGTTTCTTCATTTCCTGTATCGCTGATTGTTGCTACATCGCTTTTGCAGATAACAATCATGCAGAAAACAGGAGCGCTGAGGCGGATAATAATATTTTTAAAAACAATATCAAGTCAGAACCGCGCCGTATCGATAATGATAATTAATATCGGCTTTGGAATTCTCATGGTTTCGGTTGGCGCTACACCTGTATCTATTCTGCCGCCTATCCTGCTTGCTAT
>JAVBRH010000226.1:0-5579 GCA_031548225.1 Apibacter sp. | reverse complement strand
TTCCGACAATTTCAATATGGATGGTTACGGGCTCCTCCGTTTTCAAGTCCCATTTGTTGGGAGTCATTTTCAGGGCATAATTTCCGACTACACCGTAAAAATTGTCCGGCGCATTACCCGGAAGTTTTTTTACCTGTAAGGCAACTGGGGCTGATTTTATATAAATATCCTGATCGTCGAAAAAACCATCGGGAACAGTCAGGGTCAAAGTAAACGGATTGATATTGATTGCCCCCGGTCTGGAAGGAAACATGATGTAGGAAGCAATAGTCTGGGATAAATAAATTTCCCCGTTTATAATCTCCTGTTGGTAGGATTTATCTTTATTTTTTACAGGATGGACAAGTAATCCCTGAAAGTTGGGAGGCTCCAGACGGGTCATGCTGTTTAATAATTCCACCCGTTTGGTGTAAAATTTAAGATTAACCATAACTCCTTCATTCTGATAGGGATTTCTTTCGGATACCTTAAGTGATAAAAATGCTTCTCCCATTCTTGAGGGAGGAGGTGTTTTGTCATCCGGCTCGGGAATATTTACTACATTTATGGTTAATGGATTGGTTTTGTAAGTTTTTCCGTCTACTATTATGGAAGCTGAACCTATTTTCACTTCACCTGTTTTAATGGCTCGCAATCCTATTTCTATTCCGTTTTCTGAAACAGTGTCACCATTATCGGAAGGGATTATTGATGATTCTATTATGGTTCTTCCTATTACCTGTACATCGGTAAAAGCGGGGAGTTTAATAGCACCGATTTCTTTTATATCTTTATTTTTTATGCTAAGAATGAACTGGACTCGAATGAGCTCATTGATTCCCACTTCCTTTTTTTGTGGAATTGCCTGAAAGGATATTTGTGCATTTACCAGTATCCCTGAAAAAATTACAGAAAAAAGTAATACTAGCTTTTTCATTACCAATCTTTACCCCCTGAATTTTGGGAGGGAGGTATTTTTTTATTTATAATTTTCTGTTGCGTTTTTCTTTCCTGTTCTTCTATTGCGCCCAAGGTACCCTCTTCATACAACTGAATTTTTCCGTCTTCAAGGTTTTCACTATTCACCTCTTTCAGGTTATCTATGCTTCGCCAGGTTCCATTTTTCTCATTTCCTTCCCCTTGCTGATGATCTCCTTTTCCTCCGGATTGCCCCTGCTGACTGTTTTGTTTACTGTCCTGGGGTTGTTGTGACTGAGAATCATTTTTTTGCTGGTCTTGTGGGTTTTTATCCGGGTTTTGCTGATCCTTAGGTTTTTCTTCCGGTTGATCTTTTTTATCCTGTTCTTGTTTTTCTTCCTGTTCTTTTAATTTTTGTTTTGCCAGTGTGTAGTTATACCGGGCCTCTTCATCTTTGGGGTTTAGTTTTAATGCCTTTTTGAATGATTCAGCGGCCTGGGCATAATCCTTTTTTTTATAGTAACTGTCACCTATGTTAAAATGAGCATTGGCTTCTTCTGTTTTATTGGCTGCAAATTTAATGGATTTTTGATATTGGGAAACAGCATCATTAAATTTTTTTAACCGGAACATAGCATTTCCCAAATTAAAATTCGATTTGTATGAATCTTCACCTTCCTGTATAGCCCGCAAATAATTAGCCGCAGCCTCATCATAAGAAGCGGCCAGGTAACTTTTATTTCCTTCTATCAAATATTTCCGCGATTTATCATTCTGGGACAATGAGAAGCAGGAAAGGAATAGAGATACAATCAATACTATATATTTCATTTCTAAATATACCCCAACAAAGATACTAATATATACGTTAAAAACTCACTTATAAACTGTTAAATAAACAATAAAACTTTATCTTTTTTCTCTTTATACATTGATGTCTTTATGAATTTATTTAGATTTCTTTTCTGGTTTTAGTTTCAGGGTATTTTAACCTGGGATAATGAAATCAGACATCAAAATCCCGTTTATAACTTATTAAAGAAATACAGATTAAAATCAATAAGGCCAAGCCGATAAATATTTGAAAGTAAGGTTTGGCATCATAGGTAAAACTGGTTGCCTGTTCTTTCTTTTGTAAACTGGATAAGGTATTGAAAACCTGTTTAATAATGGTCTCTGTGGAGTTTCCTCCGTAAAAATAAGCTCCCTGAGTTCCTGCTGCCAGTTGTTTTAATGAGCTATCTTCTAACTGGGTAAGGATTATATCTCCGTTTTCATCTTTTTTATATTCGGAATAACCATCTTCGTGGGTAATAGGTATGGGAGTTCCCTGAGGGGTTCCTATTCCTATGGAAAAAATAGTAATATTTTCGTTATTTGCTGTTTTAACGGCTTTATTCACCTCTCCCTGATGTGCTTCTCCGTCAGAAACCAATATTATGGCTTTGGAAGTATGGGAGATTTTGGAAAGCATATGGGAGGCTTCCAATACTGCATCTGCAATATTCGTTCCCTGAGCGGATAGCAACCGGGTGTCTACTCCCCTGAGGTATAATTCTGCGGCTCCATAGTCGTTGGATAAAGGCATAACAGAATAGGCCTGTCCGGCAAATACGACTATTCCCACCCGGTCTCCTCCCAGTTTGGAAATAATTTCGCTGATAATTTTCTTTGCTTTTTCCATTCTTGACGGAGGTATATCTGTAGCATTCATGGAGTTAGAAACATCAATAACAAATACCATATCAATTCCCTGCCTTTTGACTTCTTTCTTTTCTACTCCTCCTAATAAATTCACCAGTGCCAACACCATCAGGATAAAGACCAGAAGCATCCAGATATTATTCATAAGAAACCGGGACAGGTTTACACTTCCCAAAATTCTTTTTCGCATGGGAGAATCGGCAAACCGGGTGATTCTTGTCTGTTTCCATCTGTATAGATAGCCCATTCTCCATGCTAAAAGAGGCAGAAGAAGTAATAAATACAGATAAGATATTTTTTCAAGTTGCCAGTCCATGTGCTTTGTCTAGTTTATACTTTTAAATACGAAACCTCTTAACAGGAGTTCCAGTAACAGGAGAATCAATGCCGGGATAAGAAACATCCTGTATTTTTCTGCATAATTATAATATTTTAGATCATTAATATCCGATTTCTCCAATTTATTGATATTATCATAAATGTCTTGTAAACTTTGGGCATTGGTTGCCCGGAAATATTCCCCACCCGTCTTTTGGGCTATGTATTTTAACAGGTTCTCGTCTATCTCTACTTTAATAGGGTCAAAATCTATTGTTCCTGTTGATATGTTTTGAGATGTGGGGAATGGGGCCAGGCCATTGGTTCCCACTCCTATGGTATATACTTTTATCCCTTTTTTCGCAGCAATGTCTGCTGCGGTAACGGGATCTAAAGTACCGGTGTTATTTACCCCGTCTGTCATCAGAATAATGATTTTCGATTTTGTTTTACTGTCTTTTAAATGATTTACAGCCGTAGCCAATCCAACTCCTATTGCCGTTCCTGCCTCCAAAGTCTGGGTATTTAATTCCTGGATCTGCTGAATTAAAATGTTTCTGTCAACAGTTAAAGGGACTAAGGTCAGTGCTTCTTTTGAATAGGCTATCAGGCCTATTCTGTCAATAGGACGGTCTTTGGCAAACTGTATGGCTACTTTTTTCACAGCGGTTAACCGATCAGGATCCAGATCTTTAGCCAGCATACTTAAGGACACATCTACTGTGAGAAGAATGTCAATTCCCTTTTCGCTTAACAGGCTTTCGGAAATATCTATGACACGGGGTCTTGCTAAAGTTAAAATCAGAAGGGTGATGACTGCCAGTCTCAGCCAGAAAACTATGGGACGAAAAGAACCTATCCAGTTATTTTTAGTTTTGAAGGCCTCTAAATTAGGGATTCCTATTGCCCGGGGCTTTATTTTTTTTCTGTATTTTAAGAAAATAAACACTGGAATAATAACCAGTAAGACCAAAAACCAGGGGTATCCAAATTCCAGATTAGTATTCATTTTGTCCTCTTAAGTTTAGAAATTCGGTTTTGGTATCATTGATAAACTTTTTAGCCATCTTGGTATGTATTTTAGTCTCTGCAACGGTAGGCCGGGATTTGGCAAATTTGGCCAGGTCTGCTGAATGAAAAATACGCATTAGCTCTTGTTTTTCGTTTTCGTCAATCCGGTTTTTATTTTCCAGATAGTCCAGTAAGTCATCTGAAAGTCATTTGGTTGCCGGAAATTTCCAGCGGACTTCCATATATTCTTTCAGAATAGAAATCATTTCGGAATAATATTTCTTACTTAATCCTTTATCTAAATAATTGGTTTTTTCTAATTTGTCCAATTTACGGATGGCAATCACGTCCGGGCCAACCCCGGGATAATCCCCTGATTTTTTCTTCTTTCTTTCCAGGTAATATAAAATAGCGAGAATAATGGCTACAATGAAGATTACTAATCCCATAAGCATATATATCCAGTATTGTTCCAGATAATCCCTGAAAATTTTAGGTTCGGTTATAATGGGACGAATGTCATGCAGCGGGGTTTTCAGAGTATCTATTGCAACAGGCTCAACGGTTATTTTATATTCGGGAGAGAAGTATTCCTGTGAGTTTATGAGGATTTTTTGAGAAGGGACTGTAAACGTTCCGGTTTCATAGCCGGAAAAGGAAATACTGTCAATATAAACACGGCCCTCACTTGAGTGGATCAGGGTGTCCCTTTTATCGCCCAGTAATTCCAGATGATAGCTGAGGGTATCTTTAATAAAGGGGAAAACAATGTTGTCGGATTTGTTTCCTTTTACTTCAAGCCGTAACACGGCAGGTTCTCCATATTTAATGTTTTGGACGGACAGGGAAGAGGTTACTGTTTGTGTATAAGAAAATATACAGGAGTATGCTAAAAAAGCCGTTATGATTATTTTGAGTTTCACGATTATCGATGACTTTTAAAATAATTAAACAATGCTTTTACGTAATCTCCGTCTGTAGGAATATTTAGAAAACCGGCTCCGTTTTTGGTAAACGCATTCTCAGTCAACATCAATAATTGCTGATAATAATCCGAATATTTTTTTCTGACTTCTTTAGAGGAAGTGTTTATCCAGCGCAGTTTACCTGTTTCCAGATCCATGAGGTAAGCCATCCCTACATCCGGGAACATTTTTTCTATCTCATCATATACCCTGATACCGGTTACATCGTGTTTCCGGGTTATAATTCGTAAACTTCTCTCAAAATTATTCACGTCAAAATCAGAAATCAGGAATAAAGCGGATTTTCTTCGTATGGTTTTCAGCAAAAAGTCGAAAACAATATTCAGGTTGGTTTCTGCTTTTTTAGGCTTCGTTTCCAAAATGGTTTTGATAATCCTTACAACGTGGGAATCTCCTTTTTTGGGAGGGATGAAAACATCAATCTGGTCGGAGTATAAAATAAGTCCTACTTTATCATTGTTCTTTATTGCCGAGAAGGCGAGGGTAGCGGAAATTTCCGCCACAGTTTCGTTTTTAAACTGTTTTCGTGTTCCGAAGTTCATGGAGGCGCTGATATCTATCAGAATCATGGAAAACATTTCCCTTTCTTCTTCAAATATTTTGATAAAGGGTTCATTGAAACGGGCGGTTTTATTCAAGTCCATTTTTCGCACATCATCTCCA
>JAVBRH010000101.1:0-3424 GCA_031548225.1 Apibacter sp. | reverse complement strand
CAGGAGGGTCTTGTTCGTCTGTTACATAATTATAAGTTTTTAGACCTCCGGAAAGATTTCGGGAAGTAAATCCGTTTTGAGAAAGTATCCGGTAAGCTAAATATCCGCGTAGCCCTACTGCACAGAAAATAATGATTTCCTGGTCTTTAGGCAGTTCATTCAATCGGCCTCTTAATTCATCCAGAGGAATATTTTTTGCATTTCCAATGGTTCCTAAAGCATATTCATCGGGAGTCCTGACATCCAGTAAAAAGAAGTCTTTCGTATTTTCTTTTAATTCTCTCCAATAAATAGTTGTCACTTTTCCTTCCAGGATATTTGCTCCTGCGAATCCGGCCATATTTACCGGATCTTTGGCGGAAGAAAACGGCGGGGCATAAGCATGTTCTATTTCCTGAAGGTCATAAACGGTTTTTCCTTCTTTGATGATTTGAGAAAACAGATTGATCCGGTTTTCCACTTTATCAAATCCTACGATCTGAGCTCCTAATAACCTTCCGGATTCGGGAGAAAATATAATTTTAATGGACATTTGAGTAGATCCCGGGTAATAGGAAGCATGAGAAGCGCTGTGCGTAAAGGAGGAAATATAAGGAATTCTTTCTTTTTTCAAGGCTTTAGCAGAAACCCCCGCGGTAGCTACGGTAAGGTCGAAAACTTTGGCTATGGAGGTTCCTATGGTTCCGGAATATTTTTTGGTGTTTCCGTTTACCAGATTATCAGCTACGATGCGCCCCTGTTTATTAGCCGGCCCGGCAAGGGGAATTAGCATATATTTATTTAATACCGGATTGAAAACTTCCGTAGCATCTCCGATGGCATAAATATCCTGGTCGGAAGTCTGCATATATTCGTTTACTTTAATCCCTCCTGATTCTCCGGTAGCAAGTCCTGCTTCTTTAGCAAGTTCCGATTCGGGGCGTACTCCCACAGACCAGATGACTATATCGGCTTCCAGTTCCTTCCCGCTTTGAAATTTGATAGTCAATCCGGTTTCCGAAGGATGAAAGCTTTGTACACTTTCTTTTAGAAATAACCCTGTTTTTTTGGATTTCAGATGTTGGTGAACAATGGCTGCCATGGAAAAGTCAATGGGAGTCATTACCTGATTGGCCATTTCCACAATGCAGACTTCAGTTCCGGCAGCATGTAAGTTTTCAGCCATTTCCAGACCGATAAATCCGGCACCCACCACCACAGCCCTTTGAGGTTTCTTTTCAGTAAGATAATTTTTAATCTTATCGGTATCTGGCACATTTCTCAGGGTGAATATTCGAGGATCTTCTATTCCCGGAATAGGGGGAACAAAAGGTCTGGCTCCGGTAGAGATTACTAATTTATCATAGTTTTCGGTGTATTCTTTTCCGGTGGATAAGTCTTTTATGATAACTTGTTTTTGTTCTTTGTCTATTTTAATCACTTCGGAGTGAATACGGGTGTCTATATTAAACCGGGATTTAAAGCCTTGTTCCGTTTGTACGAATAATTTGTCTCTTTCCGTGATTACATCTCCAATATAGTAGGGAAGTCCACAGTTGGCATAAGAAAAATAATTTCCCTTTTCGATCAGGACAATTTCCGCTTTTTCATCCATTCTTCTGAGCCGGGTTGCGGTGGAAGCTCCTCCTGCAACTCCTCCGATTATAATTGTTTTCATATTTTTCATTTGTTTTTTAGTGCTAATTATTGATAGTAGCAATTAAATAATTAAAATTTTTTATTCTTCTATTTTTACTAATTTTAAAAAGTCCTTGAATGAGATTTGGCTGTTTTTCATCTCATTTACTTTTTCCATTCCTTTGGGAGTTAATTCAAAAATCATCTGTCTTTTGTCATAAGTTCCTAACTTTCTTGAAATATATCCTTTTTCTTCTACGGTATTGATTACCCGGGAAATACGGGAGTTAGAAAGGCCAATGTATTTGCATATCTCATTGGCTGTTTTGGAAGTTCCTTCTTTCAGACAGCAGAGGATTAATGCTTCATTGATAGTAATTCCGTTCGTTTCCTGAAAGTTTTTTTCAAACAGATACAGGGATTTATAAATTTCTTTTATTTCGCAAATAGGTTCCATATTGAAAAGTATTTTCTAGTAACAACTATTTTGTTTAGCAAATATATGAAAATTTTTTAATGTACAAACAAAAAATAAAAAAATTGGGGAGGAGAGTAGAGATAAGTTTGAATTATTTGTAGATAAAAAATACAAGTAAAAACCCAGTTTTTCATATCTACAGAAAATGATTGAATAATTTTATTTAATCGTTTAAACAAATGGGAATATAAAATATTTTTACGAATTGTTTATTTAAATAGTATCTCCATAAAAGTTAAATCCTTCATTAAAAATTTTTTTAAATTGGATTTTTCTTCTGAATTATTAAGATCTAACCAACAGATTTGGATCTTAAAATATATTGTACAGGCTTAATACTGGAAGCAAAGATACACAATGTAGTAATTAATGCAGCTACCATAAAGTCTATGTAAACAGGCATGACAACATTGTAATATTGTAAAATAGGACGATATACGGGATATACTAATATTATGTGTAATAAAAATATAGCCATACTTTTCGTGCCTAATTTATGAAAAGTATCAGGCAGTAAATTAAATGCTGCTATTAAGCTTATAATGGCTATAGGAATGAAAAATAATCTGTGTAAAAAGCCTTGTAATACGGACTCATAATTATTGTATGAATAACCCCCTAAAACGGTAAAGGCATGATAAGCATTCGTAAAATAGATTACATATAATGATAAGATTACAAAGTAAATGATGAAATATATTTTATTGAGTTTTTTGATTTTAACAAATATATCTGAAGGAGAGTAAAGACCCAGGATGAAAAAAGGAATAAACGTAAAAACTCTTATAACTATATCAAGGTTATCTATAAAACCTAGAGTTAAGGATAAAACCAAAGAAAGGGAGAATGATAGGTAAAAAGGTATGGTAAATTTATTAATGATATAAGCTAAAAATCTCCAAAGTAATAATCCCGCAATATACCATAAAGGACCTATGGGAACTAAAAGTTTACTTAAGGTAAAATAACCGCTGAACATTGAAGGTATGCAATAGATTAACTGAAAAATAAAATAGATAAGAGTGGTTTGTAAAAAGAATTTTTTATATTTTTCCCAAGTTGTATTTTTAGAAAAAAATCCTGATATAACAATAAACAGAGGTATGGTAAAAGTGGATAATGCAATGTATAACCTTTGTTTTGCAATATCTTGATACAGATCATATTCGCAAGTGTGGGCAAATACAACAAAAAATACTAAAATGAACTTAGCTGAGTCAATGAACTTATTTCTTTCCATACCCAATTAACTATTTAATACAAATTTATTATGGGAATCAGTATATTTGTTTAGTTTATTGAGACTTTTAATATTCTATTACAGTAAAT
>JAVBRH010000308.1:0-5592 GCA_031548225.1 Apibacter sp. | reverse complement strand
TCGCCTGAGCAGATTGTGGAGCAGGAGAGAATTTTGCCTGAAATGAAGACTAAAATATTTTCTGTAACTCCTGAAAATATTAAAAATAAAAATGCGAGGTTGATAATTTCTCAATTTGATCAGACTTTGGATCCGAATTATTATAAAAAAATATGGGGAGATTCTGTGAAAGTCCTGAAAATTCCGGATGAGCATAAAATTGTAAAGATGGAAGAGTTTATGCCCTCGATTCATGAGCTGATTTTGGATGCTTTTGAAAAGTCGAAAACTTCCCGGTAATAAGATATCCGTTTTATATAAGAGGGTTTCAATAAAAATAATAAACTTTTTTATAAAAAGTTTATTATAAAAAAGTTTATTAAATAAATATAGATAAAGTTAGTCAGCCTTTAGGCTGGAAAGTATGAAGTTCATTCTTTCACAAGCATAGATGTTATAATTTAAACTCTGTACTGATGAACAGAAATTGTTCTGAATCTTGTCCATTGTAATTAAAGTTTCTGAAATTCGGTGCGATTTTAATTTGTTTGATAGGTTGGAATTCAGCGCCTATTATCATTACCTGTCCATCCTGTTTACTCCATGGCTGGGTAACTCCTTCCGGATTGGCTGAATCTGACCAGTCGTAACGTCCGAAAACTTTCCATTTAGGAGCTACTTTTACAGAAGAATAAAGAGAATATCCGTAAAAATCTTTCCCATCTACGAAATCCCGGTCAAATTGGTAGTTGTATTCTGCCCCAAAGGATACTTTTTCCACCTGATATCCGGCAAAAAGAGAAAGGGTTTTTTGGTCGTTGCGTTTAACGGTAGAGGCATTATCCTTGGATTTATTGTAATAATCCACATATGCCCGTATGATAGAGTTTTTGAAGGGTTTTAAGTTAACTCCCAATGCATATTTCATATTGTCATCAACCTGAATTTTTTTGTATCCTTCTCCGTTTGTTAAACTAAAATCAACTGACAATGCTGGTGCAATATCGTATTTAGCTGTAAACCCTATATCTACACTAGGCCCCATACCGTTTAAATCCTGAAAAGACTTGCTCACATACCGGTGTCCCCAATTGGCATCCTGCGTACTGAATTGCAGCATTCCGGTAAGCCCCACATAGATGTCAAATCCTTTGTCTTTCCAGTTAACATAGACATTTCGTATGTAAGGTTGTAACTTTCCTGAGGAATCTTTTCCGGAAGCTCCGTCTACAACTACCTGAGCCTGCAAAGTGGAAAGGATTTTGTAATTATAACCTAAAAGAGCACGGGTAAGGTCGAAACCGCTTTGGTCGTCAAAATTATTACTATAATCCAAAAAACTTTGAGCAATAACTTTTCCGGAAGGTTTAAATTCTGTCACTTCTTCTTGAGAATAGACTAAATTAGCATTTGAAACCAATAAAACAAAAGTGATGTAAAAATACAGTTTTTTCATTTTTTTATAATTATATTTATATTATTTACAGATATTTTATTTCTTAACAAGAAAGAAATAATTCTTAAACCAGGGTAAAGGTAGATAAAGAATTAGGAATCATTCGGGATTTTAGATGAAGTTTTGGTTAAGAATCATGGATGTGTTTAAAGACAGGAAATGAGGATTATTTTTTTAGAAAGATGAATTAAAAAATAATTCTTTATAACTTTACTCTATAATTTAAATTGAGAAATGGATATGAAAAAGAAATCAAGTGTACAGGAAATCAAAGAACGGTTTGATCATGATGTGGAACGTTTTTCAAATATTGAAACCGGGCAGGTTTCTACAGTAGATGCTTCCTTATCGCTTCAGTTGATTACAGAAGCATCAAAAAAACTTTGTCCACAGGCAAAAAACTTGTTAGATGTAGGTTGTGGAGCAGGTAATTATACATTGCGGATGTTGTCTGAAATTCCCAATCTGAATTGTACATTGGTTGATCTGAGCCTGCCGATGCTGAACCGGGCTAAGGAACGGATAGAGCCGGAGACGTCAGGAAGTATTGAAATTATACAAAACGATATACGTGAAATTGAACTGGAGGAAAATAAGTATGATATTATATTGGCCGGCGCGGTTTTACATCATTTAAGAGAAGATAGTGACTGGGAATCTACTTTTTATAAGTTATTCAAAACACTTAAAAAGGGAGGCTGCCTGATGATATCAGATTTGATAACTCAGGAATCGGAGATTTTATCTGGCTATTTTACTCAAAAATATAAGGATTATCTTACAAGTATCAATGATGCTTCTTATGCTGAGAATGTATTGGCATATATAGATAAGGAGGACTCTCCAAGGTCATTAAATTATCAATTGAACTTGATGAAAAAAGTAGGTTTCAGCCAGGTGGATATCCTTCATAAAAACGTGTGCTTTGCAGCTTATTGTGGAATAAAATAAATTTATTTTATTATATGTTAATTTGATTTTAGTGGATTTGTTTTGGCAGGATTGTTGATTTTATTTGTTTAGATAACATCTAAAAAACAATTAATCTATGTATAGTCAGGAACAAACTACCCGGGGGAAACAATTTAGACAAAAAACCCCACGCAGGGAACAGGCGATTTTTAAGTTAGATCCCTCACGTAAATCCGTTAAAGATATGATTGAAGCCTCCAATTATGACAGGCTTCCCGATCTGGTTCCGATAAGACATGGGCGTATGAGTGCTTCCCCCTTTGCTTTTTACCGGGGTACGGCAGGAATTATGGCTTATGATCTTCATGTACTTCCCCATACAAGTCTGAAAGTACAATCTGTCGGAGATTGTCATCTCATGAATTTCGGGGGATTCGCTACACCGGAACGGTCACTTGTATTTGACGTCAATGATTTTGATGAAACTAATCCTGCTCCTTGGGAATGGGATTTGAAACGACTGTCTACCAGCTTTATACTGGCGGCTCTTCATAATGGGATGAAAAAGGATACTGCGGAAGAAATGGCATTTATTCTTGCCCGGTCATATCAAAAAATTATGGAGATATATGCGGAAATGAATATGCTGGATTTATGGTATATGAAATTTGATTTGGTTTCTTTACGGGATAATTATAAAAAAGGATCTGTAAGAGATATACTGGACCGGGCTATTGTAGAATCTCAGAAAAAGACACAGCAACAGGTCTTTTATAAGATTACCCGTCAGGTCTTGGGAAATTTTGAGATTACGGAACAACCGCCGCTTGTTTACCATCCTTATGATGTGAATTCGGTAAAAAATGAAATAAGTGTTTTTTGGGGTGATTATCTGAATACGATACAGCCTGACCGTCGTTTTTTATTGGATCATTATCGGGTAGTGGATGTTGCCTTAAAAGTAGTGGGAGTAGGAAGTGTAGGCACTCGTTGTTATGTGATATTGCTTATGAATGAAAAGGATGAGCCTCTTTTTCTTCAGGTAAAAGAAGCCCGTGAGAGTGTATTGGAGGCGTATACAGATAAAAGTGTTTATCAACATCATGGTCAAAGGGTAGTGGAAGGACAACGTTTAACTCAGGCTGCGAGTGATATTTTTTTAGGATGGAGTACAGGCCCGATGGGAAGGCATTTTTATTTCAGGCAGTTGAAAGATAAAAAAATATCTCCTGAGGTGGAACAATTTAATGTAGAAGCGTTAGCGGCTTATGCCAGATTATGTGGACGGGTATTAGCGAGGGCACATGCAAAAACGGGGAATTCAGGGGTAATTCATGCGTATATGGGAAATAATGATAACTTTAGTGAGGCAATAACTTCTTTTTCTTCGGATTATGTTAAACAGGTTTATATTGATTTTGAGCAATTTACAAAAGCTATAAAATCAGGAAAACTCCCGGTACAAAAAGAAGAATAAACGCATTTTTAAATAGGACTGTAATTCTCTATATTAAAATAGAAATAGTTAAATTCTTATATAATTTCCTGTAAACCCTTTAAAATAACTATATCTGTAAAGGGTTACATGATAAGGGTTGGAAATTAATGTTTTCTATTTGAAATTATAGTTGCTTATGTCTGATATTTTAGAAGTTATTTTTAAGATTTTGTTGTTTTTGTCCAATAAGAATAAAGTAGGTGTTCCTGTCACATTAAGTTCTTTGACGAATGTGCTATCCCAATAGAGTAAATCGGAATCGTTCAGCCAGGGAAGATTTTTTATGGTTTGCTCCCAGGATTCTTTATCATAGTCGGCAGATAATGCTATGATTTCTCCATCTAATTTTTTGAAATTTTCGTAAAATAATTTTACAGAAGGCATTTCCTGTTGACAATGCCCACACCAAGAGGCCCACACCAGTACTAATTTGTATTTGGTTTTGATGTCATAGAGTGAAGAATATTTCCCATCTAATTTATGGGTAAATTTTAGATTAGGAATGATTTTTCCTTCTTTGATATTGTTATTCCTTTCAATGGTTTCTTTTAGTTCCGGAGTTATTTCACAGGTTAAACTTTCGGCCTTGCTCATGTATTTGTCTGCAAGTGATGTAATTCCATAACCATTCAGGAAGTTGATAGTAGCTGATAAGATTTCCTGTCCTCTGCTGGTATCTTCTCCAACTTCATCCAGCAAATTTTGTATAGCTCTGTCCACTTTGTTTTCCCAATCAGCCTGACTTGCAGCTCCTGCACTGGATGATTTTAAGTAGTTATAAAGCATGGATCTCCCCAATCCGGAAGTTTCAAATTCTTCTCCTGCATTTTTAAAATGTTCTATGATGTCATTTTTGCCGACAAGCGGATCTCCTGTATCAGAATTTTTAATGAGCTCAGAAGCGGGAATATAATAGGAAAGGAAAGGATAAGAAGATAAATCCGGTTTTTTCAAATTGGAAATTGTTTGAATTTCCTGTTTAAGCTGGGGGTAAAAAATATCAGTGGGCTTATAAGAGGTTATGATAGATTCCAATTGGGGAAGAATGGAATTTTGTTTTGTATCGTAGTTTTGATAATCAAGATAAGCTTTGTTTATTGAATTCCCGGGGTTATTCAGTATAAGATTATCGTTGCTGTCAATAGTGGAAGTAAAGTTTATGTTGGTATTATCAGAGATGAATGAAAGGTTCTTCTTACCATCCAACAGGGAAACTTCAATGACACCGGTATATTTTTCTTTTATAGGAACAGAGAATGCGCCGTTGGCATCAGTTGTAACATTTCCTACCAAGAGATCATCAAAAGCACGGTCTAATTTGACAACAATCCTTTTGTTGGAATAATTATTTATAGTCCCTTTAAAGGTAAATTGGGCGTATACTGTGGAGCTGACTAATAAGCAGCATATTAAAATTTTTTTCATAAAAAAAGCCTTGTTAAATTTAACAAGGCTAATTTATGAATTTTTATTAATCTTTTCTTAAACAGTTTTTACTTTATTTTTCCTGATAAAATATACAGCTAGGCAAATAGCACTAATGCATAAAAAAGGAATAATAAAATTGATTGGAGTGGTGGGATCTGGTACTCCCGGTACTCCTCCTGCAGGAGTGAACGTACCGTCTCCACCACCATCTACTGGAGGAGGAGGAGGAGGTATGTCTTCCAAAAGGTTATATGCAAAAGATTGACTGTATAATAGAACAATTAATATGATAGAAATCAATTTTTTCATTTTGTGGATA
>JAVBRH010000095.1:0-6897 GCA_031548225.1 Apibacter sp. | reverse complement strand
GCCTGTTTAACCATCAGTATGATTTTGTTGATAAAAGCAACCCAGACGTTACCTATCGGTACTTCGTATGCGGTTTGGACGGGAATAGGGGCTGTGGGAACTGCTTTAATAGGGATTCTTGTATTTAAGGAACCTGCCAGTTTCTGGCGTATATTCTTCATAATTACTTTAATAGGCTCTGTTGTAGGGCTTAAGGCAATATCTCATTAAAATAAGTTAGAAGTTAGAATTTGAAATCTTGTTTAGTACTTGCTATAAAATAGTTCACTAATTGGGTGAATTCACGGGTTGTTCTGTACTATACAGGTGATTTATAGAGGAAATATCTATATCAGAAAAAATCAGTAACTTTATAAGAAAAATGAGGAAGTACATTGTTTTATTTTTTGCATTATTCATGAGTTATGGGGCATTTTCCCAGAATATGGAGGACTGGTATTCATTTGAAGATGAAAAGACAGGGTTAACTGGTTATAAAGATTCTCAGGGAAATGTAAAAATAGAGCCTAAATTTGCTTTTCTTACTTCGGCTGCAGTTTTTAAAAATATTATTCCTGTAATGGAAGAATATTTTCCGGAAAATAGTAAAATAAGTAAATTCGAGGATTATTACCTGTTAAAGAATGGAAAAAAGATAGGGAAAGATAGTTTATATGTGTGGGATATGAGTCTGGATTGTGAGCAGGAGGGTAAAATACGTTTCCGGGATCCGGTTACAGATAAGGTCGGATTTTTTGATAAAAACGGGAAAGTAGTGATTCCCGCAGAATACAATGACGCCAAACCTTTTTATAATAATTTGGCCTTAGCGATGAAAGATGCAAAAAGAGTTTGTTGGGGAGGAGAAGAATATACAACGGAAAATCGTTGTGAACACTGGAGCTGGATAGGAAATACGGTTTTGATCAATGCTGGAAATGAAGTTATTTTAGATGATTTGGATTTTGATGGAGTTTCTTACTTGGACTGGTATTCGTTAAAGATTAATAAACCGGATTTGGACAGCATTTATGTAAGTTTCAAGTCTAAAAACGGTAGTACGTATTCTTTCATTAATACTGAAAAGCAGTTTGAACAATGGTTTTATCAGGAATTTATGCCTAAAAATAACAGTTCTCAGATTGAAGGGGAGTTATTTGAAACTATCACTTTCCCCAAAGAAGAAAAATGGAAAACCAAAAAAACAGAAAAATATGAACCTGACTACGCTTGGTTTCAGGATTCAAAGAAAGATTTTTTTTCCCGGAATAAAAGAAAAATATACCAGACATTAGACAGAGTTAATAATAAATCGTTATATGAAACTATAATCCGTAATGATTTTTCACCTATTATGTTTGATCATGAGAAATATAATTCATATTTCACAGACTGTGGGGAATACAACGTCCAAAAATATCCTTATTTCGAAGTACATATTACAGACAGGAAAAGCAGAGAATATAATCATTTAGGATTTATCAGAACGCTGGATGGTCAATATAAGCTGTTGGAAATAACTGAATAAAACGAGAGAAGAAGGCAGCCGATTTTCAATGAAATCGAACATACCTTCTTCAAGAAAGAACAACTGACCTTATGGTTTATTTTGAAAGTCCTTTGGTAATTTCCACCAGTCTCACAAATTCACTTCTGTATCCCTGATCGTCTTTTCCTAAAGATGATTTAGCCAGACGAATTACATCATCGTAGGTTGCTTCTCCTTTGTAATTGGAGTTTCGTAACAATTGGGAATACATAGCCACAGAAGAAGCAAAAGTGAAATCTGTTGAAACCTGATTTCTTCCGTCATCAGTAACCGTAACTTCTATTTTTTTACTGGTTTCGTTTTCAGGATCTTTATATCTCATCTTCACAGTCAGCAGGTCGGAGCTGTTTATATTTTCCGTTCTTTGCGGAGTTTCGTTTTTTTGATATTTCAAGTTATCCACAGAAGGAACGTTGTTAGCTTTGACACCCACAGGAATTATTTCATATAAGGCAGTAACCGTATGTCCGGCTCCCATTTCTCCCGCATCTTTAGAATCGTCATTAAAATCTTCCTTGTTAAGCAGCCGGGTTTCATAACCGATTAACCGGTAATATTGCACCTGGGAAGGATTAAATTCCACTTGTATTTTCACATCTTTAGCTACAGTGTATAAAGTAGCGGAAAATTCACTTACCAAAACCCGGTTGGCTTCCTGCAGGTTATCGATGTAGGCATGATTTCCATTTCCTTTCTGGGCAAGTATCTGCATTTTATTATCCTTATAATTTCCCATTCCATAACCTAATACGGAAAGAAATACCCCGCTTTTTCTTTTTTCCTCAATCAGATTTTCCAGTTCGGATTCACTGGAAAGCCCTACATTAAAATCTCCGTCAGTACAAAGAATAATCCGGTTGTTTCCGTTCCGGATAAAATTTTCCTTTGCTACCTGATAGGCCAGTTCAATGCCTTCTCCTCCGGCAGTGGATCCTCCGGCAGAAAGATTGTCGATCGCATTTTTAATTTCCCGCTTGTTTTCTCCGGAAGTAGATGGAAGTACTAAACCTGCATTTCCAGAATAAGTGACAATGGAAATCCGGTCGGAAGGTCTCAGATTATTAACTAACAGATTAAGTGAAGATTTCACTAAATCCAGTTTTTCAGCCCCTTCCATAGAGCCGGAAGTATCAATTAAAAAAACAAAATTGGAAGCTGGAAGGTTGCCGGTTTTAATTTCTTTGGCTTTTAGTCCTATTTTTACTAACCGGTAAGATGGATTCCAGGGAGAGCTTCCTATTTCAGTGGTAATGCTGACCGGATCGTTTCCAAAAGGTTCCGGATAGTCGTATTTGAAATAATTAACCATTTCTTCCGTACGTATGGCATCTTTAGGAGGCAGTTGTCCCTGGTTAATCATTCTTCGGAAGTTGGAATAAGAGTCGGTATCTACATCTATGGAAAAGGTGGAAAGCGGATTTTCCCGGGCAGATTCAAATTTATTTTCGGAAAAGGAAGAATATTCCTCATCTGAAAAGTTGGCGACTTCGTCGGCTGTCACGTTATCTGTCAATTCTTTTGCATCTGCTGCTCTTCTTTGATTACAACTGAACAGAATAATCTGAGCGGCTGCTAATAGGAGGATAGTTTTTGCTTTCATATGATTTTTTGTATTTATTTGTTTTTATCTGGGTCAAAGATAGGAGGGGTGCTTTTGCAGACGGAGGAAAAACTCTTATAAAATATTTGTAATCCCTTTTTACAAAAAAAGGTTTTGAAATTCAATGATTTGAGGTTTTTTTGTAAAATAGAAGAAAAGGGAATTTTCTCCGAATACCTAAATTATTGGGGGTGTTTTTACAAGAAAAGTGTGTGTGGGTTTTTATTTAACGTGAGTTCGATATAGCTATTAAGTATAATCATTTGATTTATTAGATATAATTTCCTTTTGTCTTGATACAAAAGGAAGAAAAAATCAAGGCTTTGAGCAAATTAGCTTGAAAAACTCATTGAAAAAGCTAAAATATTTGAACTCAGAGCTACGCTCGCAAACTTTGTTTGTGCTCAAACATAAATATTTTTTAACGCTTTTTCTCCTCATTTTTCTGACGCATTTGCTCAGAGGCCGTTTTGGAATTAATTTTTTTTCATTTTATCTTTATTATATTATACTGAACTTATGTCATTTGACTTATTCTTTAAGCCAGTTTTAAAATTTTCATCCAATTAGAATCTCTTAGAATACTGATTTTTATTATAAATCTCTTTGTTTAAACGATTAAACAAAAAAATGGAGTTTTAAAAATTATTGCTTTTTGTATTTAATAGACATTGTTCTTTTATTTGTTCTTATTTTTGTTAAGGAAAACAACACTAGAACTAAAATGAATGTTTTATATGAATCGTTTTTTAGACCGTTTTTTTAAACTTTCGGAAAATCATACCACAGTACGCAGGGAGCTGACAGCCGGATTGATTACTTTTCTTACGATGTCTTATATATTGATCGTGAATCCTAATATATTGTCGGCAGCCGGAATGGATAAACAGGCATTGTTTACTTCCACAGCGTTGGCTGCTATTATTGCAACTCTTTTTATGGGGTTATTGGCGAAACTTCCCGTAGCTCAGGCTCCGGGTATGGGATTAAACAGTTTCTTTGCCTTTTCGGTAGTTCTGGGTATGGGTTATTCCTGGCAGTTTGCTTTAACTGCCGTTTTTATAGAAGGGGTTATCTTCATTGTGCTTACCTTTTTCAATGTCCGGGAACTAATAGTGAAAAGTATTCCCAAAGTATTAAAGGAAGCCATTCCTGTCGGAATTGGGCTTTTTATTGCCTTAATCGGACTGAAAGGAGCGGGGATTGTCGTTTCTGATCCCAATACTTTAGTTCATTTGGGAGATTTCTCTCAGCATTCTGTATGGATTGCTTTTTTAGGTTTGCTGGTTACGGCGGTTTTGTTTGCAAGAAATGTAAACGGAGCTATCCTGATAGGAATCATTTCCGCTACGGTTTTTGGGTTTATATTAGGGGATGTCACTCTGCCCCATACTTCTGTTATGAGTATGCCCCCTTCTATTGCCCCTGTTTTTGGAAAGGCCTTAGAACCTATGTTAACCGTTTCAGGATGGAAACAGATTTTTTCTTTAGATATGCTGATAGTGGTTTTTACCTTTCTTTTTGTTAATCTTTTTGACACAATAGGTACTCTAATCGGGGTGGTTTCCAAAATCGGAATAACCGATGAAGAAGGTAATTTTCCACAAATGAAAAAAGCTTTGTTTGCCGATGCATTGGGAACTACTATAGGCTCCATATTGGGTACAAGTACCATTACTTCTTATGTGGAGAGTGCTTCAGGGGTAGCTTCCGGAGGCCGAACGGGGCTGACTGCGGTAGGAACGGCTCTGATGTTTATACTGGCCTTATTTTTTGCACCCTTGTTTTTAATGGTTCCGGCAGCGGCTACTTCTCCGGCCTTGATTATTGTCGGGTTATTCATGATTTCTTCTGTGGTGAAGATTAATTTCGAGGATATGACCGAGGGGCTTCCTGCTTTCTTAACTATGGTTTTTATGCCTTTCACTTATAGCATTGCTGAAGGGATTGTATTTGGAATACTCAGTTTTACTTTTCTTAAACTTTTTTCAGGGAAGCATAAAGAACTGACTCTTACTATGTATATAGTAACTCTTTTGTTTTTGGTGAAGATCATACTGGATGCTTTACATATTATTTGATCCGTGTGTTGTCGGTCGCCTTACTAAAGTTTTTTCAGTACAAGTCAACTCAATTATTCAGTTATTCAATTACTCAGTTAGTATAAATCAGCTTTTTTCCCTCTGTTTGATAAACTGTTCTATCGTTTCATTTAAATTCCGATAGCGGTTCGTTCTTTCAAACCTTTTGGGAGGAGCAACTCTATCCTGACAATTTTCAATTCCACAATTTTCGCAAGTTACTGATACCTCTTTTATCAGAATATTTTCTTCATCGTTTAAGAACTTTATTTTCTTTTTTGCCTGACTTAACAGCAATCCTATAGAAACACTTCGTAGATAAGAAGGATTAGAGGGATCTTCAGTTACGGAAGAAATTACGTAATAACTTTGATTATTATGAAAAGGATAAACGGAAATCTGTGCCTCTGTAAGCATTTTTTCCTTTTTTTTCTCAAATTCTTTTAATATTCTTACAGATACCCATCTGCGGCAATAATGTTCAAGAGTTTCATTGGCATGTGGGGACTGTTGTTTGTTGAGGTGCAGTTCCTTGGTTAAATTAAATGATTCCGTTCCCTTTTTGTAGTCTAACCGGAGATAAAACAAATCTCTTATATTAAAATGCCGGGGCAGTATGGTAGTCAGACGTTGGTAAATAGTTTCCGAAGAAGCCATGTATTTTTTGAAAACATCGATCATTAAGTTGACATCATGCTTTTCCGAATCAAACAAAGTATTCATATTTTTAACCATATCCTCCTCAGGAAGTAATAAAGAGGCTGCAAAATAAGAAGCATAAAAATTATTCAGCAGTTCATCAAAATTATTATATCTTGCCCATGAAGAGGTATTCAGTCTTTCCTTTAGATTTAAAAAGTTATATCCCAGTTCTTTAGCTAATATAAAGTATCTCTGGTTTCCATTAGTAGAAGAATTGACAAGCAATTCTTTTTTCTTAGGAATAAAAATAGAACGTAGTAAAGTAAGGTCACCCTGAACATTCAGTTTAGAGAAATCCTCATATTTGATAGAATAACCAAACTCTTCCACTAATATTTCCATCATCCATTTTTCGGAAATTTCCTCAGCCTCACTGATACGGTATGCCTTTAAAAAGTCTTTTACTGCTTTTTCTATCTCCGGAAAATAATTATCATTTGCTTCCTGATAAGACCTCAGGGATGCCAGGAAGAAACCTTCCTTAGTCATATTGTGGTTATTGCCTATTTCCAGTAAAGTACTGATAAATGCACTTACTTTAGCAGGAGCATTCGCAATGATGTCAATTAAATCCCTTTCTTCTATCCCGAATATTTCCAGGGGAATTTCCTTAAACATGTCGGATTGCAGAATATCTGCAACCGGAGCCAGGTTTTTATCCAGTTTTAGAGAGACCAGATCATCATAACCGGTTTCAAGTGCTTCCGCCAAATTGAGTATTTTGTCTGTTTTTGGATATTTTTTTCCTTTCTCGATCTCATTTAAATAAGATTTGGACAAGCCAGTCATTTTAGATAGCTTGAAAAGAGAAAGTCCTTTATTCATGCGGACTTGCTTTACCTTTAAGCCGAATATCAAACGGATATAATCTTCTTGCATAAAAAATTTTTCAAAAAAAAATCAAAAAAAATTTGTTAGTTTAACGAATTTTCATAATTTAGCGAACGTTCGCTTGTTGATAATTTTTCGTTAACTGTGAACTGAAT
>JAVBRH010000265.1:0-10508 GCA_031548225.1 Apibacter sp. | reverse complement strand
ACATCCGTCAGGTAATTCGAAAGTGGTTTGATATTCGGAATTTCTAAGATCCGTAGGATTGGTTAGTTCCAGATTTATCTCGCTAATCCAGGCTTTTTGGTTAAGGTCAAACCGGGTTTTTGTATCTATATGGGAAATTTTGATAGAATCGCGGTTAATCCGTTCGTTTCGTGAGGAAGACCTCCGGGAATCCCTTTCCTCCTGAGTTTCCCCAAAAAATATCTTGTCGAGGGTTTCAATTTTGGAATCACTTAAAGTAAGATTATCCAGAACGATCCAGTTGAAATAAGAAGACAGGTAAGGGATATTATGAGAGTTGAGAACGCTGATACTGTTTTTTTCTTTATGGTATCTGATAGTTTTGAGCGTTTGGGATAAGGATTTTGTATTAATGTGATATTCCCGGGAGTAATCCGGGGTAAAGACATAATCCAGCGCCAGATTGAGATTTTTTCGATCATTCAGGTAAACAAGGGTAATGCACAGTGGGAGAAATAAAAAACATAAAAAAGAGGATATTCTAAGGGTGTTTTTTGAATAATGGTTTTTTAGGAAAAGGAAATCATTGGATAAAATTTGGATATGCAACAGAAATAATATGAGCGGGGCCAACATTAAAAATCCGGCACCGACAGCGACAATTGCAAAAATAGACAAAGGCAGGAACGGGATAAATACTAAAAAGAAATAAAAGGTATGGGTAAAGGTAAGGCTTCTTCCCAAGAAGAGAAACAATCGTGCCTGTTTGTTTTTAAGTTCGGGAATGCAAATCAATATACCGTTTAAAACAGCAAGGATGTAAAACCAGTAGTTATTAAAATCGCCAAAAATCCCCTCCTTATCATAAGGAAATCCGGATTTATCAGAAAATGAGGTATTGTTGATATAAAGTCCTAAGATGGGAAGTACAAGAGCAACAATGATCCTCCAGAGCAGCTGATACTTTTTCCAATATTCACTTTTCCGTAGCATTAAGAGATAAATTCCCCGGATGAGAAAAAAGAAGAATATCAAAACATTACAGATGATAAAAATGATCATTATATGTTCATTGAAATCATAAGGGAGCTTCAGGCGTAAAGGAACAATAACCTGAATTACAACAAACCAGAAAACCGGAACTATAAGTGCAAACAGGAAATTTTTCCAGACATTGATTTTTTTGTCAGCCGGAGTGAGATTGATAATTATGGTGAGAAGAGAGTAGAAAAGAGAAGGCATTAAAAATGTCCAGGGATATATTTCGATGTCGTTAGAAACCAACCATCGGGGAACGGTGTAAATCAGATCGTAGGAATATTTGGCAAACCCATACAGAAACAGGATGGTAAAAATTAAGGATAGTACTCCGTAGTATAAGGAGATTCGTTTCTTTCTGTAGATCAGAAACAGGGCATATCCCAGGTTGGAAATTCCCAGTATGATCAAAGCAATGCCCAGATAGTGCCATACCTTTAATGATTCTTCATCTAACAAGCTGGAAATAATGTCATAATTGCTTTTCAGGAGGAGAAATAGCAGAAGGATGGGAACTACATTTACTACAAACAGCCATTGGGGTTTAAGCAGGTTTTTCATTTTTTGAAATTTTTATGAAGGTTGTTTTATGAAAGATATGAGTGAATGTCAGATAAATGGAAATAAGGAAAAAAAGATAAACAAAAGTTCCTGTTGCCTGGTGCATCCATTCTGCGGGAATAGCATACTGTTTGAGAATTTTGCTTACCAGGAAAGAAATCAGGATGCGGGAAGAGTTGACTAACAGGGTGAAAAAATAGGTTCCAATGAAAAGTATGAAAATAGCAGCTATTTTTTGCCGGTTATTTTGCAACAGGTTAGCCGCTGAGAATAGCAGAAGGGTAAGGCATAAAATCCAGAAGTTAAAACCGGAACAGGACTTATTAATGAGTATATTCATTTTTTCATGGAAATATCCGGTATCAGGAATAAAAACAGAAGGAGAATTACTGATAAATCCCACGATTTTACTGGTAGGTTTTAGTAAAAATTGCAGGTCATTGCAATCCGAAAATTTGTAAATAAATTTTAATAGTATGAAGATTAAAATAATCAAAACATAGTAGCCAGCATCTTTTTTGAACATAGGTCTATTTTTAAAAGTGTTTATTTTATAAAAGTACTTTGTAATGCAAAGTTATTATTAAAAAATTAATTTCAAAATATTTTAGCCAGAAATTTAAAAAAATTGTGATTTTAAAAATTTTTATGGTTAATTTTTAGTAATTTAGCAGTTCTTGGTGGGATAAATTATATTTAAAACTTATGATACTTGTAAAAGACACGGTATATTTATATCCATTATCTTTGGATGATGTCTTGATTATTTATAAAACCATAGACAGGGAAAGGGATTACCTTGGGGAATGGCTTCCTTTTGTGGCAGCTACCACTCATATTGATTTTACCCGGTCGTATGTGCAAAGTGTATTGGATACCAGACAAATACAGTATTCCATTTATGACGGTAAAACCTTTATAGGGCTGGTTGGATTTAACCGTATGGATAAATCCGAAAAAAAGGCGGAGATTGGCTACTGGATATCTGAAAAACAGCAGGGAAGGGGTATTATTACTCATTCAGTAAAAAAATTGCTGGAAATTGCTTTTTCTGATTTGGAGTTGGATTTGGTGCGGATTAAAGTGGTGGAAGGAAATGAAAAGAGTCAAAAGATACCGGAAAGGTTGAATTTTAAACGGGAAGGAGTTGAACGGGGCGGATTGATACTGGCGAAGCAGCCTGTGGATGTAATTGTTTATAGTATATCAAAGCAAGAGTATCTAAAAAGTTTAAAATAAGATATTCGGGCTGAATTATAAATTCTGTTATTTCTATAATAGAACGCTCATAACTGGGAAGATACTATCATGGACAGATGAGTTGTTGTAAATTGCTTCAACTTTATTTATTACAGTTTGGGCAAATAAACACTTTTTAATGATATATTTTTATTTTTTTAGTCTAATTCCTTTTGTCTGAAAATAACTGAATTGATCGTCAGCATCATAAATTTCTATTATACCTTTGTCTCTTAATATGTTTATTAATGAATAAGTTAACCCATATGAGTAACCTTTATTACCTAAAATTTTAGTAACAAAAGCTTTCAAACCTACATAAGTTAAATTGTTTTTTGATAATGTATTTTCAGCGATCTCTAATTCTTTTAAAAGGTCTTCCTCGGTAATGATTTTAAAAGGACCATTAGCATATTCTGTATCAGGAAGATCAATTTTACCCAATGGCTTTAACCCAAATTTCTCAAGAGGGTTTTCTTTATTTTCATTTTGAGATTCTGCTACTTTCACAGCTTCTTCTATTGTTGCATTTCTTAAAGCTTCTTGTTCTTCGATACTAAATCTAAATTTATCTATTTTTGATTCAGCATCACTTATTATTTTATTCAGGTCATCAACAAGTTGTTTAGCAGTTTCATAATCATTATGAATAAATAAATTGTTATGAGCAACTTTATTTCGGATTTCAAAAAGTGTTTTCCATTTTTTCTCAAAATTATTATTTTGAAATGCTTCTTTAAAATATTTTGTATAATTACCTTGTAATTCTTGTTTTAATGTATTTAGATCATCTATTGTTTCAGAATTCATAACTCGAGAAATAATATTTTCTTGTTTATTAAATCCGGTTGTTTGCTTATAAATTAATTCACCTAAATCATCAAAATCTATTAATGTTACATCGGTATCGACTAAATTTGAAAAATTTTTTTCATTTCCTTTTCTCAATATAATTTTTTCACTAAATGATTTTGGAGCAGTTACACCCCACCATTCTACACCGATTTTTTGAGTAAAAAATTTAACTAAATATCTTCGTAATAAATTTTCTACTTGATTAATTAAAGGGTAGATATCATTTGATATTTTGGTTGAAATATCATCTCTTAATATTCTTATATTAGTAAAGTTTAATTTATTTCTTAAGTGAATTAGAAAGTTAAGTCTAAAATTTTCAAGTTTTTTATAATCTTCTCCTTTTATTCTGATTATAAATGCAGATTCAATTAAATCATTAAGTGTTGAACTTGTATCAATAGGTTGGAATTTTAATTCAATTTTTTGTTCACTGTCAACAATTATTTTAGTACCTTTTATTTCTTCTATATATTTTTCTTTCCATAAAGATTCGCTATATAGAAGCCCATAAACGAGTGATTCTCCCGTTGTTATGCTCGCCTTTCCATCTTTATCAATTACTAAGATTTCAAAAATATATTTATTTTCCATTCAGATAATATTACCTTTGTTAATGTAAATATATAAATATTTTTATTTTTATTTATATAAATAGAGGAAAATTATCTTTAGTATTATTATAAATTGTGGTGTTAAAATATACTTAACTGTTGAAAAAATAAGAAATTGATTTTAAGATAATCTTGAAAGATAAAAAACCATCTTGAAAAAGATGGTTTTTTGTTGAGGCTTCGAGCGGATTCGAACCGCTGTACAAGGTTTTGCAGACCTCTGCCTAGCCGCTCGGCCACGAAGCCCCTTATTCGGACTGCAAATCTACAATTTTTTTTGAATTAATCTAAACTCCTGTTAAAATTTCTTTTTAAAAGTTACGCTTGCTTCCTCGGAATTTGCATTAACGGGAGGATTAAGTTTGGAAACCGATATTTTTGCCTTTTTTATATTTTCAAACCGGTTTTCTATTGAAGTTAAAATCCGGTAGGCAACGTTTTCCAGCAAATTAGACCGGATAGCCATTTCCTCTTTCACAATTCGGGTTAATTCTGCATAGTCCACGGTGTGTTCCAGGTTGTCGGATTTCCCGGCTTTCTTTAGATCCAGCTCAACTGTCAGATTTATCAGGTAAAAGGCTCCGATTTTAGCTTCTTCTTCCAGACAGCCATGATAAGCATAAATTTTTATATTTTTCAGTTGGATCTTTTCCATTTAAAATAATTCTTTAGCAATTCTCCGGATATTCTCTGATCTTCCCATAGAATAAAAATGTAAAACAGGAACTCCGTATTCCATAAGTTCTTTACATTGTTTGACTGCCCATTCGATACCAACTTCATATACAGCCTTGTTATCCTTGCATTTTTCAACTGCCAGCACCAATTCCTGAGGCATATCAATATGAAAAATATTAGGAAGGATGGTAAGGTGTTTTTTTATGGAAACGGGTTTAATTCCCGGAATAATCGGGACGGTAATTCCTGATTTCCGACATTTTTCCACAAAATCAAAATATTTTTGATTATTATAAAACATCTGAGTTACAATATATTCCGCTCCGGCATTTATCTTTTTTTTCAGATGATATAGATCCGTATCCAGATTAGGGCTTTCAAAGTGTTTTTCCGGATATCCGGCTACCCCAATGCAAAAGTTGGTAGCCCCGTCGGCATACTCTTCATGAAGGTATTTTCCGTGGTTCATATCTACCACCTGTTCAATCAGTTCATTGGCATAGGAATGTCCCTTAGGATTGGGCAGGAAAGCTCCTTCGCTTTTTATGGCATCTCCCCGGAGAACCAATACATTGTCAATTCCCAGAAAATTAAAATCAACCAGAAGATTTTCAGTTTCTTCTTTGTTAAATCCTCCGCAGATCAGGTGGGGTATGGCATCTACTTTGTAGCGATGCTGTAAAGCGGCACATATTCCTACGGTTCCCGGACGTTTACGGGTTACAATTTTTTGTATAAGACCGTTAGGGAGTTCCCTGTATTCAAATTCTTCTCTATGATAAGTTACATCAATGAACGGAGGTTTAAATTCCATCAAAGGATCAATGTTGGAAAAAATGCTTTGCAGGTTTTCTCCTTTTTTGGGAGGGAGTATCTCAAATGAAAACAGAGTTTTTCCTTCTGCTTTTCTGATATGCTCAGTAACTTTCATATGTAAATAATAAATGCTAAGTAATAATGGTATTCTTAGTAAGCAAATATCGGTTAAATATTTATATTGGGCAATATGCTTTTTAGTGTGTCCCGGATAAAGAACTTTATAAGAGATTTCCGTTGAAGTTAAATGGAAGCAGATCGGAACACCGGGAGAATTTAAGTACTTTTCCTTTCATTCCCGTGAATAGAAACTCTATAGGTTTTTTCTGCCGGGTTTCATATTCCAGTAATACCTGCCGACAGGCGCCACAGGGAGGTACCGGTTGGGAATTGTCGTCTTTTTTTCCGGCGACTACTGCTATTTTAAGAATGGTGGCAGAAGGATAGTTGGCAACGGTGTAAAAGACAGCAGTTCGTTCTGCACACATTCCACTGGGATAAGCAGCATTTTCCTGATTATTACCTAAAATTATTTTCCCGTTGTCAAGAAGGACGGCAGCTCCGACTTTAAATTCCGAATATTTTGCATAAGCTGATTCCCAGGCTTTTTGGGCTTCCAAGATTAAGTGTAAATCTTCCGGTGATAGTTCATTCCAGTCAGAATATTCTTCATAAGTTATATCAAAGGATAGAGTCATTTTCTTGACTTTTAAAAGTAGTCTGTCTAAATGAAAGGGAAATAACTGAATAATTGAATGACCGAATAATTAGATAGATGGATTTTTACACTCAGTTATTCAATCATTCAGTCATTTTTATTATAAAAATGAGTAAATTTCTTTATCAGCAAAATGAAAATGAGCTTCTATGTCTGCATTTTCATCACTGTCTGAACCATGAACTGCATTTTTTTCTACAGATTCGGCATATTTTTTCCGGATGGTTCCTTCTTCTGCGTTTTCCGGATTGGTTGCCCCGATTAGTTTACGGAAATCTTCTACGGCATTGTTTTTTTTCAGTACAGCGGCTACAATAGGGCCGGAAGTCATAAATTCCACCAGGCTTGAAAAGAAAGGACGTTCTTTATGTACTTCATAGAATTTTTCAGCCTCGGCTTTAGTTAATTGAGTCAACTTTAAAGCAATTATGGTAAAACCGGCATCGGAAATATCTTTTAGTATATTACCTGTGAAGCCTTTTTCAACAGCATCCGGTTTAATCATGGTAAGAGTGATGTTCGCCATTTTTTGTGTTTTTTAATTCTTATAAATATAAGAAATTATCTATAATTAATAGCCATTTAGGCAAAAGAAAAATCCTTTGAATAAGTTAGAAATTAGAGGTAAGAAGTTAGAAAATCTACTATCTTTTTCTACTATCTCAAATCTAAATTTCTAATGTCTTAAATCTAAATTATGCCAGCAAAGCAACCGGATTTTCCAAGTATGTTTTCACCGTTTGCAGGAACTGAGCACCTGTGGCACCGTCAACAACCCTGTGATCACAAGCTAAAGAAATCTGCATAGTGTTTCCTACTACAATCTGTCCGTCTTTTACCACCGGTTTTTGGTTGATTGCCCCGACGGATAAAATACAAGAATTAGGTTGATTGATAATGGAATTAAAGGATTCTACTCCATACATTCCTAAATTGGAAATGGTGAAAGTGGAACCGTCCATTTCATTGGCCTTTAGTTTTTTATCCCGGGCTCTTCCGGCTAAATCTTTTACTAATCCGGAAATTTGAGTTAACGATAAATAATCGGTATTTTTAATTACCGGAACAACTAATCCGTCTTCTACAGCCACAGCCACCCCAATATTGATATTTCCATGATGTATGATTTTCGTATCTGCCCAGGAACTGTTTACCTGAGGATGTTTTCTTAGGGCTACAGCAACGGCTTTAATTACTAAATCGTTAAAGGAAATTCTGGTGTCAGGCAGACTGTTGATCGCCTTTCTTGCTTCCATGGCATTATCCATGATAATTTCAAATACCAGGTTGTAATGAGGAGCAGTGAAAAGACTTTGACTCAGGCTTCGTGCAATGGCATTCCTCATGGAAGTATTTACGGTTTCCGAGTCTACTCCCGGAGTGATTTGCGGGGTAATAATTGGTATGTTTGGTGCGGAAGCAGTTGTACCTGAAGCAGGTGCGGATGCCGGAGTAGAGGAAGGCGTGAAATTTTCCACGTCTTTCCGGGTAATTCTTCCGTTATCTCCGCTTCCTTTTACCTGTGTGAGGTTAATTCCTTTATCTTTTGCGATTTTTTTAGCCAATGGGGAAGCAAATATTCTTCCGGTTTCGGAAACTGATTTTTGTTCTGTTGTTCCGGATTGGGCTTCTTCTTTTTTTGTATCTGTTTTTTGTTCGGCAGGAACTGATGGTGCAGCAACCGTAGTTCCTCCACTTGCAATAATTCCGCTTACATCTGTTCCAGCAGGGCCGATGATTGCCAGAAGTGAATCGATTGGAGCAGAATCTCCTTCCTGCACTCCCTGATAGAGCAGAACACCTCCGTTTCCATCGTATTCGAAGTCCTGAACGGCTTTATCTGTTTCAATTTCTGCTAAAACATCCCCTTCACTAAGTTGGTCTCCGACTTTAAAGTTCCATTTGGCTACTTTTCCGTCAGTCATTGTATCGCTTAATCGCGGAATTCTGATTATTTCTACATTATCAGGGGTTTCTATTACTTTTGGAGCTTCGGCCGGAGCAGAAGTTTCCGTTGCTGCCGGATTTTGAGTTTCTTTTGGGGAAGAATCTCCTCCGATTAGGGAACTGATATCTTCTCCTTCCTGTCCGACAATCGCTAACAAAGAATCTACCGGAGCTGAATTTCCTTCCTGTACTCCCTGGTAGAGTAAAGTTCCATTTTCACCATCATATTCAAAATCCTGAACGGCTTTATCAGTCTCGATTTCCGCCAGGACATCTCCTTCTTTTACAGGATCGCCTACCTTAACATTCCATTTAGCTACTTTTCCCTCGGTCATGGTGTCGCTCAAACGAGGCATGGTTATTTTTTCCGCCATAATTCGGTTTTGATCTTAGTTTTTATTGATTTTCAAATTTATCTAAAAAAGGATAATTCGGCTCTGAATAGATGTAGTTATACATTTCTTCAGGCTCAGGAAACGGTGCATTTTCAGCAAAATCTCCCACTTCATTCATATATTCTTTGATTTTAGCGTCTATTTTATCCAGTTCTTCTTCAGAAGCCCAGTTATTGGATATGATTTTCTGTTTTACAAGCAGAATCGGATCTTCTTTTTTGTGTTGTTCCACTTCATCTTTGGTACGGTACGGTTCCGCATCAGACATGGAGTGTCCTCTGTAGCGGTAAGTTCTGGCTTCCAGAAAAGTAGGACCATCTCCTCTCCGGGCTCTTTCAATAGCTTCAAAAGCTGCCTCAGCTACGATTTCCGGATTCATGGCATCTACCGGGGCACAAGGCATTTCATAGCCCAACCCTAACTGGTAAATATCCATATTGTTAGTGGTTCTTTCTACGGAAGTTCCCATGGCATACTGGTTGTTTTCACAAACAAAAACAACAGGTAACTTCCAGTTCATAGCCATATTGAAGGTTTCATGTAAAGTTCCTTGTCTCACGGCTCCATCCCCCATATAACAAATGGTAACGGCATCCCGTTCAAAGTACTTGTCAGCAAAAGCAATGCCTGCTCCCAATGGAATATGGCCTCCGACAATTCCATGTCCGCCATATACATTGTGTTCCCTACTGAAAAGGTGCATGGAGCCCCCCATTCCTTTGGAGGAACCGGTTGCTTTTCCGCAAAGTTCAGACATGGCAACTTCAGGAGATAATCCCATAGCCAGGGCATGTACATGACATCGATAGGAAGTAATGATTTTATCCTTGGATATATCCATAGCGTGGGTAAACCCTGCCGGGATGGCTTCCTGTCCATTATATAGATGTAAAAAACCTCTGATTTTATCTTTCAGGTAGAGTGAGCGGGCTTTCTCCTCAAATCTCCGCCACTTAGTCATATTCTCAAACCAGTTGAGATACACTTCTTTGCTAAATTCTTTCATCCTTTACTATTTGTGTGACAAATTTACCCAAAACCAATTAAATAACAAAATTTAAACTTTTGATAGATTAATAGTTTTTATTATTGTATTTATGCTAAGCTTTTAATTGATGTAGGGCATTATAGCTGTTTTAATCCTAATTTGTGAATTTTTTGCACCCATTTTTCTCTTTGTTCTTTATTAGATTTTTTAATAAATTCGATATAAGTTATTTTTACAGGTTTAATTCCACAGAATTGCAGGATGGATTTTTTTAATTGATTTACACTGGGACTTCCATAAGCAAACCAGTAATATAATCTGGGTTGATCCATTGTGGTAATGATCCGGGCGGTTTTATGAGTTAGAAGTTTGTCCCACCAAACGGAATTTTCCCGATATTGAAAAGCCAGTCCCGGAAGAAATAATCGATCTATAAATCCTTTCATAATCGCCGGAAATCCTCCCCACCATACCGGATGTACCCAAACCAGATGATCTGCTTTTTTAATTTTTTCCCAGGCATCCTGTAAATCCGGTTCCAATTCCATTCTTTTCCGGTAACCGAATTGCAGATTAGGATTAAATTGTAAATCGGATATGTTGATTTGTTCTATTTGAGCTCCGGATTCTTTTGCTCCTTTAAAGTAGGCTTCAGCCAGGCTGAAACAAAGGCTTTCTTT
>JAVBRH010000295.1:0-26166 GCA_031548225.1 Apibacter sp. | reverse complement strand
GGGAGCTATGTTCAACGGACAGAGCAAATCCGGGCATGGAGGTGCAGGAAACTACAACAAGGGACTGCAAACCGCAAGCGGCAACAAGCTGCTGATGAATGACCAGACAGGGAGTGTCTTACTCGCAGATAAGGGTGGGGCAAGTATGAATATGGATGGTACAGGAATTACCACTATTGACTCCAAAGATAAGATTATCCTTACCTGTGGAGGGTCCACCATTGAGATGCATCAGGACGGAACCATATTGATTAATGGAAAAGATATAGGCGTTTTAGGCTCTACAAGTGTCGTAACGGGTGTAGGAGCTGGCGGTTCTTTAGCTTCCGGAATAGGAATAAAATCCTCCACTTTAGATATAGGCAGTACAACATTGACTATGAGCGGAAATGAAGCCAATCTGGGAGGTTCAACAGTTAATATAGGAGGAGGAAAAGAAACCAATATCGCAAGCGGAAAGGTTAAACTAAATTAATTTTTATGAACTCCGTACAGTTGGAATTGGTCAAACTTGACAAACAGTGGTACCGGGAAGTAAAGAAAAACCCGGATATCCCGTTATTTGTATGCTTAGGGGAAAAGCATGAGCTGAATCTGTTCGATACGTACTGTAAATACCAGATATCGGACCAGGCTTCCACGCAGGATATTTTTTTAATCCATTATCAGGATTTCAATGATCCGGCAACCTATGGCCAGTCCTTAATAAAAGAATGGAAAGAAGCCTATCATGCTTGGAAAGAAGAGACTCCGGAAGTTCCGGAATGGGATGAAGCAGAAATCAACACTTCAGAATATAAAACCGATGCCTGTAAAACGGCGAATACCCTGAAAAGTTTATACACCCTCTTTCCTCATTTGGAAGGGCGGAAGATATTTTTGCATTTGGCTCCCATTCATACGGATGATGTACCCATGTTTGAATTATGGCTGAAAGAATGGTGTTCTGTCATAAAATGGAAAGACATTAAAATACTGATAACCGATCATTATGAGTTTCGTTCCTATAAGAGTTTGCCGGAGAACCGGAGAGAATTCCGTGTAGAAATAGATATTCATAACCTGATGCAGAATACAGCTTCCCAGACCAACAGGAATAAAGGAAGTGCAGAAACCAATTATCAGCAGCAACTATTGATTGCCAGTAATTTTTTAAGTAAGAATAAAAATGAAGAAGCCCTGGCGGCACTGGAAAAAGCAGTGAAAATAGCCCGGTTTCAACAGTTGCCGGAGGCCGAAAGTACAGCCCGGCTGATGATGGCACAAACGTTTAATGTAATGAAAAAAGAGAAGGAAGCCGACCTTCAGTTTCAGAAAGCGATAGAAACAGCCGGGGATAACTCTTTTATCGGTGCTCAGATGTACCTGAATTACGGAGGGTTTTTGCTGTCCCGGGCAAAAACCAAAGAAGCGATAGAATGCTTTGAAAAGACCATAGAAATAGGGAAAAAACTGAACAATGACTTTATTCAGCTGGAAGGCAACCGGCTGATAGGGCAATTAAAGGATCGTAAATTCAGTAACCGGTCTGTCCCTTATTATGAAAAATGCATAGAAATAGGAAAAAAAATGCCGGAGGATATGAGAAAACAAAGTTCTCTGTCCTACACAGCCGGTTTATTACTAAAAAAATACGGGGATCACTCCGAACAGGGAAAACAACTGAATCAGGAGATGATTTCTTTAGTGGGAGAAGACTGGAAGCTTTTAAGCAAAGGGCCTTCAGCACCCAAAAAAAACTGATTTAAGCCATGGGAAATGATAAAATGCCTAAACTAAACGTAGAAAAGCCGGATGTATCTGCTACTAACGCCTCTTTCAGTCAAAGATTAGACTCCCTCAGTGTAGGGAGCAGTTTTAGCGATTACGGAGGAGATTCGGGAGACGGAGGAGGAAGTGCGTCCGGACAGGAACCCGAAGCGATGGAGGATACGAATCCGGTAAAGTTCAAAGCCGTTAAATATAAAGTGGCCAATACTGCAGTGCAGCACGTCAGCAAGCACTTTGATCTGGTGCTGGGTATAGATTTCCACTGGACGATAGTCCCACCGCTTCCCATCCCTTTTAGTTTTATTCCCTATCCTTTACCCCACCCGTTCATAGGAATGATTATGGACCCGATGGATTATATCCATTTTACCATTTCCGTCCCCGCTTTTTTACAGGAAAGGTTCAGCCTGCCTTCCAGCATTCCCATGGGTGGCTCCATTTATGTACACGGAAGGCACAAGGCCACTACCACCACTTCTGTTATAGGCCTTGCCTATCCTTCAGGCCATATTACCGGAAGTCTGGCTGTTTATATTATTCCTTTTAAACCGGAAGCCCCCCATGACGGGGAAGTATATTACGGTTCCGATTCCGTATTGGGACAGGGATCGGAAATGAGCGGCTCGGACTTTCAGCATGTGCTTACCTGCTGGGGATTGCCTATGGGGCATCAGATGCTGCCCACCTCTCCGGGTAAACCTACCAAAAATCCACTGGCTTTTATGGCGTTTTACAGCCACTGGCTGAGCATGTATGTACAGATTAATACCGGAAACCCGGTACTGGTAGGAGGAAATTTTATTCCCCATGTATATACTGCCGGAGAACTGCTGATGCGTTTTGCCGCTATGGCCATTATGAAAGGGTTAGCCTTTGCAGGAAAAAAGGGGTTGACCTCTTTTAACCACATGGTACAGAAAATGACTAAGAATCTGGATAATCCTGTTTCCCGTGTTTTGTGTCCGTTGGGATTTGAACCGGTCAACTTTATAACCGGGGCCATGAGCTTTGAATGGGATGATTTTGAGATTTTCGGATCTCATACCTTAAAATGGAATAATATATGGGAAAGTGACAACCGATATTCCGGTATGTTGGGCAACGGGGTTTCCAATAATTACGACCTTTTCATTTTTGCGGATGAAACAGACGGAGTAGCAGCCTGGAAACACCCTGAGGAAAACCAGGCAGTTCCGGTTCCCTGTGTTGAAATTGGAAATGAATTCCAATATTACCGTCCGTGGAAACTGTGGCAGAAACGACCCGATGCTTCCACCTGGGTTATTAAACACGATCAGAATATCTATACCTACCGGGCTCTTTTCAATCCCGAATTCGGAAAAATTTACCGGGTAGAAAAAATAGAATACAATAACGGAGGAAAACTTCAATTCAGCTATGATGTAAGAGGAAAAGTACTAACCCGGATAGAGGATCAAGCCGGAAGAAGGCTTCTGTTTACTCATGATAGTCTTGGTGAACGGATTACAGCCGTTGCCTATTCCTGCCGGAAAACGGAAGAGCTTTTAGTCCGGTACGAATATGATGACCGGGGGAATCTGGTAAAAGTTTGGGATACTGCCGGTAAAAGCATTGACTTCCATTACGATGCACACAACCGGGTTATCCGCAGGGTAAACCGGAACGGAATGGAATATACCTGGGAATACGATCAGGAAGACCGGGTAGTCCATACCCGTGGAACCAACGGGTTTCAGGAAGGAAGAATTATGTATTTTCCCGAAGAAGAATACAATGAAGTGCAATACGTCCACAAAGCCGGCAAAACGGAACGGTATTATTACGACGATAATAACTTGGTTTACAAGGAAGAAGATGCTATGGGAGGAGAAACCTGGTATCAGTATAATTCCTTTAATGAGCGGACCCTGATAGGAAGTCCCGAGGGAAAAACCGTAGGGTATGAATACGATGAACGGGGAAATATTTCCGTTTACCATACAGCCGACGGGGAACAATATATTTATGAATACGATGAAGAAAACCGGTTGGTTTACCGGTCGGAACCTTCCGGACTTTCCGAGAACTGGATATATGATGCTGAGGGACGTCTTCTGCACTGGAAGAGATTGGACAACAGCCAGGTAGATTATTTCTACGGGGAAAATGAAAGACAACCTGAGCGTTCATTGGATAATAACGGGTTGGAAACCCGTTGGGAATACAACGAACAAGGGCAATTGGTATCCGTTTCCAATAACCGGGGAATGCAGCAAAACTGGGAATATGACCTCTACGGCCGGCTGATTTCACAAAATACAGATGAGGGAATTCCTACCGTATGGAAACGCGATGCTATGGGAAGAGTGCGGGAATTCAGCACCATCGGGCTGAAAACGCTGAAAATACAGTATGATGCATACGATCTTCCCGTTTGCGTCACCAACGGTTCCGAAGAATGGTTTATGGAATATACCCCGATGGGAAGCCTGAAAAAACAAAGCCGGAGAAGTGTCCGGAATAAGGAAGTCCTTTCCACCCTGGTCTATGATTACAACGCCTACGAACAGCTTACCCGTATTATCAACGAAAAAGGAGAGCAATATATTTTTACACGCAACCTGAACGATGCCGTAATCTCCGAGCAGGGATTTGATGGCATGAAAAAGGAATATCTGCGCAACCGGGACGGACAGGTGTTTAAGACGATACTCCCGGGCGATAAAACGATTTACCATGACTACGATCTGGCCGGACGCCTGGTCTATAACAAATACAATGACGGATTTTGGGAATCCTTTGAATACGATAAATCCGGTTTACTGGTAAAGGCGGACAATCTGATGAGCGAAACCGAATTTACCCGGAATCCGTTTGGACAGATTACCAAAGAAAAACAGGGAGAACATACCCTAGAATATCTTTACGATGAAACCGGAAGACTCACTTCCCTGAAAAGCTCACTGGGAGCGGAAGTGGAATACGGATACGATCCGTTAGGTTACCTTAAATCCGTAACCGCCCAAACAGAAGAAACCCTGAAAAATCAGTTTAATCCCCATTGGAAGGCCGATATACAAACCGATATATCCAAACAAACCCTATCCCGGAGTTTTACCGGGGGTGTTCACTCCGTGTTGGAATACGATCCGGCGGGACGGCCGCTCAGTCAGAAAGTGCAGGTGGATGAAAAAGAAACCCTGCATAACCAGTACCGCTGGCAGGAGAATTTCAAACTGGCGGAAACCCTGAATAAACTCACCGGAGGGCGTGTGCATTACGATTACGACGCTTTTGGAAGCCTGTCTTCCGCCCGGTATGAAGACGGAACCACCGAATACAAAAACCCCGATGAAGTCGGAAACCTTTACCGGACTCCGGAACGAAAGGATCGCACGTATGACAAAGGCGGAAAACTGATAGAAGATAAAAACTGGTATTACTATTATGATGCCGAGGGAAACCTCAGCCTGAAAACCCGGAGTTCCCGGGATAACTCCTCCGTTGCGGGTACTCCGAACTCCCCGGGCTTTAAAGCCCATTTCCTGATGGCCGACGGGGAAACGGTGGAGGAAAAGCTCGAACAGTTGGTTATACGGGCAAAGCAGGGTAAAAAGATTAATGTCCGGGAATATGAAAAACTAAGGCGGAGGAAAGACCAGCAGGAGGAAAGGAAAACCCCGGAGAAGCCCCAATGGCAAAAAGGAGATTGGGAATACCGCTGGTATGCCAACGGAATGCTCCGCCAGGTAAAGAAACCCGACGGATGTCTGGTGGAATTTGAATACGATGCCCTGGGAAGACGCACCGCCAAGATTGTGTACGAACAACCCTACGAAGAAAGTGAAATAATGACCGGAAACCACCTGAAAGGAAAAATATTTCGCTATATTTGGGAGGGAAATGTTCTTTTACATGAGTGGAGTTACGATTTAAGTAAACGCCCGAGGTTAACCGCCCAGGAAGATGGAACTATAGGTTATGATAAGGAAGAACCTGCAGAAGACATTACCACCTGGGTCTATGAACGAGAGAGTTTTACCCCTTGTGCCAAAATACGAAACGGAAAAAAATATTCTATTATCTCCGACTATTTAGGCAGACCGGTGCAGGCCTATGATGCATTGGGCAAGCTGATTTGGGAGATGGAACTGGACATTTATGGCAAACCCAAGCGGGACGCCATACAATCCGTACCGTTTTTATATCCAGGGCAATACTATGATGTAGAGACAGGTTTGGCATATAATAGGTTTAGATATTATAATCCTGAAAATGGGTTGTATATTTCTAAAGACCCAATAGGCTTGCTTGGAAATAATCCAAATGAGTATGCGTATGTAAGGGATAGTAATAAATTTATTGATCCATCAGGATTAGATGAAGAAATCCCTCAAAGTTTTATAGATAAATATAAAGATTTAATAGAGGCTAATAAATCTTCATTAACTGGTCGTCCTATTGATGTTGATGCAGATATGGCAGAAGCATGGAAATGGCACCAAGATGCTAAAATAGCTGTAGCTGAAGGAAAACTTACTGTATTAGGTAATTTTGATGATGTTCAAAGTTTTACAAGAGGTTCTAATTATTATTATAGATTAATGTCTGAAAGATGGAGTCCCGCAATTAATGACATTTGGATTGACAGCCTTATTGAAGAAAAGTCTTCATTCTTATTAATATCACCAACAGATAATAAGAGTTTATCCAGTACTAAATTTGGAGAAACTATTTATGCTAGAGAATTAAAAAAATTAGAAGATGCTGGATATGATGTCCCTAAAGGAGATAAAACTATCAGCGGTAAAAATAGTAAATATTTAAATTATAGGTAAAAATGGAGTTATTAAACTTAATAGAATCTATTAAATTATTAGATAAAAAATTATTAGATGATTACGAAATATTTGAAAATGAAAAGTCAAAATTAATTCACGAAAAAGTATATGAAAACAATATAAATCAAATCCAAATACTTAGAGGATATATAGTATTTTTTTTTCTACGAAATAAGATAGAAGAAAAACAGGCTCTCTGGGATATAGTTACACAATATAAAGAGTTTTTAGATTATTTAAGTTTTAAATATGAAATCGATAATAATAGAGAATTTAAACATTTTCTAATACTACAGATATATGCAAATTTACATTTAGATCCAAGAGAAAATTTTATGTATTTTGGTGAAATTTTAAAAAACGTTAAAGAAAATAAAAACATAGAAATAAAAACATTAATTGAAGAAGTTTTACCCTTAGCCGATGAAAATGATTGGAGTGGTATGGGGTCAATGAAAACCTTCTTAGAAAATGTAATAAAACATAATCTATAGTACCAATGGCGTTGCCATCTTTAAATAGATAAATTAAAACATCAACAAATAATATGTAAAAAGTACTGATGAGATAAAATTTTTCGCTATATTTGGGAGGGAAATGTTCTTTTACATGAATGGTGCTATGCATTGGAGGATAGACCGAAATTAGTTGTGCAGGAAGGAGGTAAGGTGTGCTATAATAAAGTAGAGCCTTATGAAGACATTACCACCTGGGTCTATGAACGAGAGAGTTTTACCCCTTGTGCCAAAATACGAAACGGAAAAAAATATTCTATTATCTCCGACTATTTAGGCAGACCGGTGCAAGCATATGATACATTGGGTAAATTAGTCTGGCAGCAGGAATATGATATTTATGGAAAAAGGAAGATAGACGGAGGAGAAAGTTCCATACCCTTTAGGCAGCCAGGGCAGTATGAAGATATAGAAACCGGGTTGTATTACAACCGTTTCCGGTATTACGATCCCAAAAATGGATTGTATTTGAGTAAGGATCCTATTGGGCTTGAAGGAAATAACCCGAATCTATACGCTTACGTGTATGATAGTAATTCATGGGTTGATGTGTTTGGGTTGGACACAATTGAATTAAGGCATTATACAAGTCGAAGGGGTTTAAAAGGAATTGTATCGGATATGGTTATAGAGAAAGGTGACCAAGGAGCTGTTTTTGCTACTCGTGCAAAAGGAAGGCCATTAAGTCCTGCTGATGCTGCTGAAAAATTTAAAATAAGACAAAATCATGCAACAAGTCATATAGATTTTGAAATAGAGAGTAGTAGAGTAGAGTTTAGAACTAATGATTTAGGTGTACAGGAATATAAAATAAGAGGTGATATTGAATTAGAAGTAGATGCAGAGACAGGAAAATATAAAGCAAAAAGTTATCCTTAGATTAGAAAATGAAAAAGAAGTCTGATATAGAAATTATAAAAGAAATTTTTATTTATTTAGAGCAAATCGTTCCTACAATAGATAAAATAGGATCAGGTTTTTCAGATAGAGAAACAACAGCATTAGCATTATTATTATTCTTTAAAGAAGATAAAATATTAGATAAATTATCGTATCTTAGGAAGATAGTAAATCTAAAATTATCCTCTATTTTATCAGAGGATGAATATGAAAAGTTTTTAGAACAAGATATTAACTATTGGAAAGTACCATATAGCAAAGAAGAGATTCTTGACAAACTGGAAAGAAAGTAATATGTCTGGTTAGATGCGGTTTACAATTGGGTAGAAGAAATAAAGTGAGTTTTCACCTTTGATTGGACAAATTAAAACACCAACAATATGATGATGTATCAAAAGTATTGATATGATATTTCGCTATATTTGGGAGGGAAATGTTCTTTTACATGAGTGGAGCTATGCGTTGGAGGATAGACCGAAGTTAGTTGTACAGAAAGAGGGTAAGGTATGTTATAATAAATCGGAGCCCCATGAAGACGTTACCACCTGGGTATATGAACGGGGAAGTTTTGCCCCTTGTGCCAAAATACGGGATGGAAAGAAATATTCTATTATCTCCGATTATTTGGGCAGGCCGGTACAGGCCTACGATGCATTGGGCAAGCTGATTTGGGAGATGGAACTGGACATTTATGGCAAACCCAAGTGGGACGCCATACAATCCGTACCGTTTTTATTCCCGGGGCAGTACTATGATGTAGAAACAGGTCTGGCATATAATAGGTTTAGATATTATAATCCTGATAATGGATTGTATATTTCTAAAGATCCGATTGGGCTTGCGGGAAATAACCCTAACGAATATGCTTATGTGTCTGATTCAAATACAGAAGTTGATTTGTTTGGGTTGATGGCTAAAAAACCACCACCGGAAACTTTTGTTCGATTTATGTCCTCAGGCGAAGCTAGGAAAAGTATAGAGAGAGGCGGATTGGTTCCTTCTATTAATAGGAATGGAGATGAAACTGTAAGTCCCCCCAGAAACTGGACATGAATCTAGAAAGAAAGAGAAGAAAAACACACTAAATTCCTTAACCTAATAAAAAGGAACCGATGCAATAAAAAAAGTACAGTGAGAGCCAAATACTAAGGATTCTCAAAGAATACGAAACCGGTCTTAACATGAATGAGCTAAGTTGAAAAAATGGGCTTATCCAAACCGGAAGCAAAAGTATTTTTAGAAACAAGATTGAGAGAGCTTGCACGAAAAGAGCGTATCAGTAAACATAATATAAAAGTTGTAAAAGGAACAGGTTATCGTTAATTATACTACCCATATGTTTGAAAAAAAATTATCAAAACAAGAGATATTCGAAATTTTAGAAAAACGAAAAAAAGAAATACGGAAATTAGATAAATTACCCAAACTAGATAATTTCTATCTGTCATTTTTGTTGAAATATGAAGATGTTGAAATAACACCCGATATAGAAATTTTCGGATATGAAAAAGTTCTAATAGAGAACAAATATTTGAAGGATAATTACCCAAATATCAGTCAAATGTTGTGGATGATTGGAGAATCGGGACAAGGAGATGGATGGTTCATTGATGTCAAAAGCGGTTGTATCCTGTTTTATGACCATGATCAAGGTGAATATTTCGATATAGAACAATTTACATGTCTCAATATTTCATTTTTAGAATTTTTGCAAATGGCTTTTTTATATCAGGAGTTAGAAAATTTAATGGATGAAAAAGAAATGGATGTGAATGAGATAAATAGCTTTGAGAATACGATAAACTCAATAAGTCCTAACTTATATGAATTGTATCCATTCAAATATTTTTAATAATTGGAGTTGTTACCTTTAGGAAACCAAACTACGGCATTAAAACCGATTAATTAAAACTTAACTTTATCTTAATATATCAGCTATTTAGAAAATAGTATCTTTGTAAAAATCAATAGCCAATGGCCGTTTCTAAAGCGAGGGAATCTACTGATATAATTGAACGCCTGTACATTACCATGCGTCATCTTTTCAATAGAGGGGGATTTAAACCTACCGGAACATCCGGACTTGAGCTTAGAAATTACCTGCTAAAATTAAATCCTGAAATTTATGGTTCCATGGCTGATCTTGAAAAAGTGGAACTTAACGGATTAATTTACGTTTTAGACCGTCTTCCTCAAAAAGTAGAAGAATGTTCCTATGTTTTCTTAACCTCCAATGAAGGACTGGATAAATCTTCTTTTACTCCCATTTTCCCCAAGAAAAGAAGAAGAACCTGCTATCGTGTGGATGAACATCAAATGAATATTGAGGTTTTACTGGGAAGGTCTGAAATCTATGACATCCTCACTCATTTGACCTTTTTATACAACGAAGCCGATAAAATTTATAAACGTACCCACGAATTCGGAGGAAAAGAAAAAAGAATATGGCTGTCTCTTGAAAAAGCGGCACTTTCCAAAGAACCTTTGAAAAGAACAGAAAGAGAAATAATTTTAGCCCATATATCTACTATTTTAGGCAGAAGTTTCGATGAAACCGTTTCAGCATACAAAAACTTTAATGAAACCGGCGACCCTGACCGGTTTATCAAGATTGTTTATAATCTGGGACGAATTACCAAGGAAGATTTTGCCGGAGTCCGCCGTCGTGAGATTTATTTCAGCTCTATTCTCAAAGAGAGAGTCGGACATCATTTATTCGGGGATGCCTGGGCTGAAAACGTCAAACAAACCTTGGTCAAACATAAACTTCTGGATAAAAAAATTCATATTGTCAGCTCCAATATGCATAGTGTCAAAAATATGCTCTATGCCTTTAATGCACAGAACAAGAAATACGCCCTGTCAGAAGAATTAAAACAGTACGAAGAGCTGAGTAAGAATTTGGATCTGGTGGAAAAAGTGAAAACTTATGCCCAGAAAAATGGCATGATCTACATAAAAGATACCAGTGGCTCCAATATTGACGTGCAGATTTTCGACCTTTCCAAAATTGATCTGAAAAATTCTCCTTTCGGGAAAATAAAAAATATAAACGATCAGGATATTTTAATTGTTTTCGATTACGCATTTGGGGAGCAGGCGTTTGAAATAATGGATGAGCTTTTACGCCCTCTCAAAACAGACAAAGGACTGATAAACCTGAATGTCAGTTCCATTTCCATCTTAGGAAAAGCAGGAATTTTAGCGGGTAATAAAGGGGATATTATGATTCCGGATTCTCATATATTTGAGGGAACTGCGGATAACTATCCTTTTCATAATGAACTTTCCCTGAAGGATTTTAACGGATATAACATTAACGCATATAAAGGTGCTATGATAACGGTTCTGGGAACCTCATTACAGAACAAAGATGTTCTTACCTATTTTATGGAAACATCCTGGAAAGCGATCGGATTGGAAATGGAAGGCGCCCATTACCAAAAAGCCATTCAGGTTGCTTCAAAAATCCGCCATCACATAAACGAAAATGTAAAGTTACGCTATGCTTACTATGCTTCCGATAACCCTTTGGAAACAGGGAGCACCCTTGCCTCAGGAGGATTGGGATTAACCGGAGTTAAACCCACCTATCTTATTACTCAAAAAATACTGGAACAAATTTTAACCATCGATTAATATAAATTAATTTTTATATTTGAAAATGGATAATTTAGCTTCTATAAAAACAGATAGAAATACCTATTCCTGGGTTATAAGCTATCTCAAAGCCCCAGTTACGGATGATAAACGGAATACTGTCTTTTTTGTCCTATGTGGATTTATCTTTTCTGCCCAGATCATTTTTTCAATAATTTAATATCTCAACCAGTTTGAAAAAGAACATTCTTAATGTTGTTGTAGTCGGTTTCGGGCATATAGGAAAACTACACCTGGAAATTATCAATCAGATTGAGGGGTTAAAAGCTGTTGCCTTAGTTGATGTCATTCCCGTAAATAGCAATCTGCCTGTTTTTTCATCCATAAAAGACTGTCATGCGTCTTTTCCTGAAATAGACCTGTATGTCATTGCCACTCCGAACGGACTTCATTATGAGCAGGTAAAAGGAGCTCTGGAATTAAAAAAAAATGTTCTGGTTGAAAAGCCCATTGCGTTACAAAAACAACAGGTAACAGAACTTATTAGCCTCGCTCACAAAAATAATGTCCGGCTTTTCTCTTCATTGCAGCTCAGATATTCTCCCGTTATCCGTTATGTGAAAAATCTGTGTGAAAAAAAATTGTTAGGGCGGCTTTATCTTATAAACATCGGATGTTTCTGGAACCGGAATAATGCCTACTATGAGAAAAGTTCCTGGCATGGAACCCAAACTACGGACGGAGGAGTATTGTTTACCCAGTTTTCCCATTTCATTGATATATTACACTATCTAATAGGAAAAGTAGAATTACTCCATCATGAAATGGAAAACTTTTCACATCAAGATTCCACTGATTTTCCCGACAGTGGTATTTTACAGTTCCGTTCAGGAAAAACACTGGGAGCCCTGATTTATACTACGGCTGCCTACGAAAAAAACTTCGAATCTTCCATCACTATTATTGCAGAAAAAGGTACGGTAAAAATAGGTGGACAGTATATGAATCAATTGTTACACCACCATGTGGAAGGTTTAGAGCCACCGGAAACAGATTGTTCCTCTCATAAATTCCACAAAAACCTGTATGAAGATATTCTTCGGGCATTGAGTGAAAACAAATCTTCCCTGGCTGATGCAGAAAATACAATTGATTTTATCGGTTTTATTGAAAATGCCATGAAAAATTAACTTAACGTGAGTTCGATATAACCTATTAAGTATAATTGTCTTATTTTTAAATATATTCCCTTTTTTCTTGATAAAAAAGGGAGAAAAAATCAAGGCTTTGAGCAAAGTTAGCTTGAAAAACTCATGGAAAAAGCTAAAATCCTCCCAACCCTCCGAAGGAGGGCTACTCCCCTTTGGGGCTGGGGGGATTGTCTTATTGACGCATTTGCTCAGAGGCCGAATTAGAAATTGCGTTTATAGTTAGTTCTTTCAATTTTATCTTTTTTTATTTTTTATGTCGAACTCAGGTTAACTTATTATTTTTTTATTTTTACAAAAAGAAGGAAGCAGATACTTCTATATAAACTAATTTTGCACTATGAAAGTGATTTCTCAATTAGGAATTATCCTGTTATTATATTTCATCGGCGAATTTATTGTATTTATCCTGCAAATTAAAATTCCCGGAAGTATTATAGGCATGCTCCTATTATTGACCGCCCTGCAGTTAAATATTATCAAAGTAGATACCATAAAGGAAACCGCTGCCTTCTTCATGAACAACATGATGATTTTTTTTATTCCTTTAGGAGTAGGCCTGATATCCCAATGGGAACTTATTTCTAAACAGTGGCTTCCCATTATTGTAGCCACCATACTCAGTACCTTCATTGTATTAGTTTGTGTTAGCCTATTAATAAAGAAAAAGAAATGAAACCTTTTTTTGATACTCCCCTTTTTCATCTAATGATAACCTTGTTGGTGTACTGGTTATCTTCTCTGTTATTTAATAAATTCAAATACAAAATACTACATCCGGGAATTGTATCTATTTCCGTTTTAATTCTTTTTGTGAAGCTTACCGGAACTCCGTTTCAGGATTACAATACGAACACCTCCCTGATTTCTTTCTGGCTGGGGCCCTCGGTAGTTACCTTAGGACTCCCGCTTTATTTATATATGAAACACCTTCAGGGAAGCTACATCCGGGTATTTTTAGCCATGATTACAGGAAGCCTGATTGGGATTATTTCCGTAGTGGTTATAGCCAAATTACTGGGTGCTCCCGATGTTATTTTATACTCTTTAGCTCCTAAATCGGTTACTACTCCCATTGCCATGGAAGTATCCAAAGGACTGGGAGGAATCCCGTCACTGACCATAGCTGTAGTATTTATTACCGGGTTTACCGGAGCCTTATTCGGCTGGGGATTTCTATCCCTGATAGGAGTAAAAGATGAAAAAGCCATTGGAATATCCATAGGAGCCGCCGCTCACGCCATAGGAACTGCAGAAATCATAAAAAACGGAGAAAAATTCGGTGCCTACGGAGCATTGGGAATGGCTTTGAATGGAGTTTTGACTGCCCTGTTCGCCCCTCTCATAGTTCCTTTCCTTGTGGAACTGCTAAACAAGATTTAAGCCTTTTCCCTTCTCATTTGAAATTATTCAGTTACTCAATTACCCGGTCATTCAGTTATTCAGTCATTCAGTTATTCAGTTATTCATAATAATGATAGGTAATCTTTTTCCCGTATTTTTTTAGGTTGCGGTATTCGTAGGGTTGGCATTTCATCAGCCGCCGGAAGTATTGGGAAAAGGAACTGACGGAAGAATGCCCGAATTGTTTTCCGATGGTGGTAATGCTCCAGTCTGTGTGTTCGAGGAGGTAGCAAATGTTCAAGCGGATGTATTCGTCTACAAAATCTTTGGCACTGATACCGGTTATTGCTGATATGGCAGATTTGAACAGGCGTTCTTCAATGCCCATTGAATTTGCGTAAAAAGCAGTGGACTTGTTGCAGTTTTCACTGATGAGGTATGTAAAAAGATCAATGAAATCATTGCCGGAAGGTTGGGGCACAAAGGGGGTTATTTTGTTGAGAGCCGATTTGGGGAGATATAGGTCTGACTTAAGGATGAACACATCAGCAGGGGTGATTTTCCGATATTTTTGTTGCATGAACCCGGGTTTTTAAGGTATGGTACAAATATAAGATGTTTAGCGGATAAAAATAAACAACATTTTAGGAAATGGATTCAAATTCTAAAATCTATTGGGCAAGATAGTAGGAAACTAAACTAAATCCTAAAATCTTTCACTATAGATAGTAGGAACCGGTTGGATTTCCTAAAATGTATATATCAAGATAGTAGGAACCTGAACTAAATCCTAAAATCTTCCATTATAGATAGTAGGAAATGATTTCATCTCCTAAAATGTATAAGAGGCTTTTTAGGTATAAGGAGTAAGATGTAAGGAATAAGGTTACCTATCGTAAATCAACAATCGTAATTCGGAAATCTAAATTCTAATTTAGAAAGAGATCCCTCCTACATCGGGATGACAGGTTTGCGTTTAGTTTGTCATTCCGAAGAATGAGGAATCTCTATTTATTATAGATATAAGGTTACCTATCGGAAATCAACAATCGTAATTCGGAAATCTAAATTCTAACTTAGAAAGAGATCCCTCCTGTCGTCGGGATGACAGTCCCCTGCACAAAGAGGGGGAAGCTCTCCTTTGGAGGGTTGGAGAGGATTATTTCTTCAACAGCTTATTCAGCATTTCGTCTTTCTCTTTCAGCATTCGTTCATAAAGCTCCTGCTTTTCCTGATAAATTTTCATGAGCTTATCAACATCTACTGTGAAAGTTGGCTGATAATTAAAGTTGTATGAATCACTGGCACTATCATTATTATTGACTGTATTGGCAATAATGTTTACAACAGCTTCTTCTTTAAAGCTTTTAATAGCTTCCAATGGAATCTTCAAAGCTTCGGCTATCTTTTCCAGTACTGCATCATCAATGATTTCCTTTTGTTCCATATCAGATACGCTTTGCTGGGAGAGTTTCAGGTCAACAGCCAGCGCTTCCTGCTTTACGCCCAGTATTTCCCGCAGGCGTTTAATGTTTCTTCCGTGATGAACTTTGGGTGTGGGGGTATCTATATTCATGATTTATAACTGTTTTTATTTGCAAAAATAGGAAAAAATCCGGTAAAAATAACAGTCGGTATGATACCTGTGAGCTTTCAGTGAAATACCGGGATATTCGGCAGACAGCTCAGAGGAAGTTTAGTAATCTTGCTGTTATAATTCAAAAGTACCATTTAAAATATAAACTCATGGCTCAAAAAAAGGAAAATCTAAAGGAAGTCCTTGCCTTGTTGGAAAAAGCAAAGGGTTTCCTCCCTGCATGGGAAGAAGAAAATACCCTGCCTGTAGGCATAAATGCTCTGAATTACTATCAACTGGGCTCCACCCTGCTGTCCATCATAAGCATAAGCCAGAAGGCTTTGTTTCTGGATGAGGACAAACTGGATGATGAAGTGAGAATCGATATTTATAATTTGCTTGATCTGGCAAAGGAATTAATTCCCTGGGATGAACTGGAGTTTTTGGATATTTTGAGGAAAGGCTTGGGGTGATTTTGGATTTTAGATTTACGATTTTAGACTGTAAAAAGCATAATGTTAGAAAATCGTAATTCGGAAATCTAAATTCTAACTTAGAAAGAGATGACAAATCCTCCCCAACCCTCCAAAGGAGGGCTATTCCCCTTCGGGGCCAGGGGATGTGTCATTCCGAACAGAGTGAGGAATCTCTATTATAGACATAAGGAGTAAGATGTAAAGAATAAGGTTATCAATTGTACTTTTTACTTTGTACATTTTACAGCCAATAGCTTTTAGTGAATTAATTTTTTGTTACAAAAAACTATGTTATAAGAAACTGAATATAAATGTAGTATCTTTGCACAGGAAATAACCTTACAAAAGGGTTATATGATTATGACGAAAAAAAAGAATAAAATTCTGGGAAAACACAAAGAAAAACTAAGAGAATTAAAACGGGAAATACTTTCCCTTTTTATGAAAAACCCAGGAAAACAGTACAATTACAAACAAATATCAGGTGTTTTAGATAAAACAAATCCCAGACAGCGGGAATTAGTGATACAAGCCTTACAAAAATTAGTTTCTGAACATCAGCTTTTAGAAATCAAAATCGGGAAATACCAGATTAACCTCCAGAAAGAAGCCGTAACAGGAAAAATAGATTTCAGTCAGAATGGAAACGCTTACCTGATGGTAGAGGGATTGGAGAAAGATATTTTTATTCCTAAAGGAAAAACAGGAAAATCCCTGCAAAATGACACCGTAAGGGCCGTTGTTCACCAGTTTAAGAACCGGAAACCCGAGGCAGAAGTTACGGAAGTTATAGAACGGTTTAAAACCCGGTTTGTAGGGAGGCTGGAATATTCCGCCAATAAAAATTTCGGATTTGTAGTGGTAAATAACACTAAAAATTCCATTCATACAGACATTTTTATTCCCAAAGAAAAATTCAAGCTGGCAAAAGACGGACAAATTGTGTGGGTGGAATTGGTGGACTGGCCGGATAAAGCTGACAGTCCGATAGGAAAAATCGTGGAAGTATTAGGAGATCCGGGGGATAATGAAACGGAAATTCATGCGATTTTAGCGGATTATGGACTACCCTACGAATTTCCTAAAGACGTAGAAAAAGAGGCTGAAAAGTTAGATATAAGCATTACTGAAGAGGAAATAGCCAAACGCCGGGATATGCGGGAAGTAACCACTTTTACCATCGACCCTGCGGATGCTAAGGACTTTGACGATGCCCTTTCCATTCAAAAACTGGAAAACGGAAACTGGGAAATCGGAGTTCATATTGCCGATGTCTCCCACTATGTGAAGCCCGGAACTTTGCTGGATGAAGAAGCCTATTCCAGAGGAACTTCCGTATATCTGGTAGACCGGGTAGTTCCCATGCTTCCGGAAATCCTGAGCAACAATGTATGTTCCCTTCGTCCCAACGAAGACAAATATACCTTTTCTGCGATCTTTGAACTCAACGAAAAAGCCGAAGTACAAAAACAATGGTTTGGAAGAACGGTTATTCATTCTGACAGAAGATATGCTTATGAAGAAGCACAGGAAATCATTGAAGGAAAGAACGGGGATTTTGAGGAAGAAATACGGACATTGGACAGGCTTGCTAAGACTCTTCGTGGGGAAAGATTAAGAGCCGGGGCTATTGCCTTCGACAAAATAGAAGTGAAATTCCAGCTTGATGAGAACAAAAACCCGGTAGGGGTTTACTTTAAAATATCCAAAGACAGCAATCACCTGATTGAAGAGTTTATGTTACTTGCCAATAAAAAGGTTTCCGAATTTGCAAGTACGGACAAAAGGAGAAAACCTACGGGAAGAACTTTTATTTACCGTATTCATGATGATCCGGATCCGGAAAAACTACTCTCCCTTAAACAATTTGTGAACACTTTGGGATATGACCTCGACATTAATGGGAAAAAGCAGGTATATCACTCCATCAACAAATTATTGGCTGATGTAAAAGGAAAGGGAGAAGAAAACATGATCGAAACCCTGGCAGTACGAACTATGTCCAAAGCTAAGTATTCTACTGAAAATATCGGACATTACGGATTAGATTTCGACTATTACACCCATTTCACTTCTCCTATCCGCCGTTATCCGGATGTAATCGCCCACCGCTTATTGCAGGATTTCCTGGATAAAAAACCGTCTGCGAATCAAGATGCTATAGAAGAAATGGCCAAACATTCCAGTGAGAGGGAAAAACTGGCTGCCGATGCGGAAAGGGACAGCATCAAATATATGCAGGTGAAATTTATGGAACAGCATGTAGGGGAAACTTTTGAAGGTGTGATTTCCGGAGTTACCGAATTTGGGATTTATGTGGAAATAAGGGAATTTGGCACAGAAGGACTGATCCGCTTACGGGATATCCGCGATGACGATTACCGTTACGAAGAAAAAACCTATTCGGTAGTAGGACAGAGAACCGGAAACCAGTATCAGTTGGGAAGTGTCGTTCAGATTAAAGTAGTACGGGCAAACCTCGAAAGAAAACAACTTGATTTTGAATTGGTGGAAGCTGTTTAAATAAAAAAGGGGTTATTGTAAAGTGAGGTAGAAAACCCTTAAGGGGATAGTTTTTCAATGAATACTATTATATTAAAGAATCTATATAACTTGGTGGAGATGAGTTTAAAGAATCTAAAATTTTTTGATATTTTTTACCTTGTTCAGGATTTACAAATTTAAACTCTTTGGGTTTTACATCATCAACTCTATAATTTTTGACTTTTTTATTTAATACTTCAAATAATTTTTCTTTTACAATTATAGCGTCTTCCTTTTTTGCTATATCTTCTATGCTCTCATCATTACAAATATGCACCTCCAAATATGTGTAATTATCCAACCTATCTTCATCTTCTTCACTTAATGTTTTAAATTTTAGTTTTTTTTCTTTAAAAAATTCAGATATAGGTTTATCTATTCTGCCATAAGAATACATTTCTCTATTTGTTCTAACATAAAGAGGATAATAGTACAAAAATTTATTATTCCTTTCATCAAATTTGTAAAAAAAAGGGGCTCTGTACCAATTATTTATTACAAAAAGACCATAAGAACACTGTTCCTCTTTTACGTTTTTTACCTCTTCTTGCAACTTACAGGAAGTGACTGTCAATAATATTAAAATGGTTATTAATAAACTTTGTTTCTTCATTTTTTTATAAACTTGGCTTTCTGATATTATGATGCATGGTTACATTATAATAAAAAGGAACTAACTCCTTAAATTCCTGAAAAATATCTAATCTCTCATTATCAACTTTTGTCAAAGGAGTGCCATTTAAATCCATTGAATACGAAATATCTTTTATTAACTTCATGTCTTTTTCAGAATTTATATTTTCTATATTGTTATTATAGGAATATTTCTTTTCCGCTACATTAACCTGGTTATTATTAAAAAAATACGTTATTCTTGCTTGTCCTGTTTCTCCATAAACAGTGATCTCACTTTTTTCAATCTGCCCGTTTTTATAAGTCACAATGGCTTCTGCACCCTCTGAGCTCATCTCTTCAATATTATAGGTAATAACCGTATCTTTATTTATTTTGGATATTTCTTCCTTTGTAATTAATGTTGTAGATGTCTTTTGAGATATTCCATGTTTATTTTCAGGAATACAAGACAACAATACCAAAATTATCAATAAATTGAAGAAACTTTTCATCAAATACATTCTTTTCTGAGCTTCTGGAAAGGTACTAAATTTACCCATGTTATCCTTATTATAAAGTTGAAAATATAGGTCTACCAATCTGAAAAATATTAAAGATCTAAAGTCAGTTTTATATATAAATTCCGGTCAAAATGCCCTATTGAATAGGCTCCTAACCGGGCATAAGCCCCCACCCCTACAATCCCTAATAACAATTTATTAGCTTCTATTCCTACCTCCTGATAATAATCTTTGGGTACTTCAAAATCAAGTTCTCCATGAATGTCTTTGTCCTTCATAGTTCCAAAAAGGCCTCTGTAAATCAGGGCAAAGCGCAGAGCCTTAAATTCACTTACCCGGATAGGACGAAGATGGTGAGTCAGCTGAATGGATATGAATTTATCGGAAAAAAAGGTGGATGGCTCCATAGTTTCAAAACTCTGAAAGCCTTTGACACTAAACTTTCCCCAAAGGCTTTTTCCATGCTTGGCCACTCCCATTCCTTCATAGGTGTTCATAATGGGGGTATCTCCAAAATTAGCCCCAACATTTCCAATGATTTCGGTCGTTCCGAATTTTGACATAAAGGAATAGATGGCAGATAAATACAACCGGTGAACAACGGTACTGTTCTCAAAAAGGTTCCAGGATTTGGAATAAGTAAAATAATAATAGGGAGGTTTGTCCTCGAGTGTTGTTTTTCCGATGGGAGACTCGATATATTTTACATTGGGAGCATACCTCAACCGTAAAGCGGTATTTACATAATTAAACCAGGTATTTTCGGGATAGTTTTTGAATGTATAGTCAAAATCTACTCTCTGACGCTGATAGTCAATGGAAAAAGTAATGTCTATGTTTTTGAAAAAATCCTGCTGATAGGAAAGTTCCATTTTCCGGTAACTGTAATACACGTCATTGTAAATATTGTTCGGCTTTGCAGAAAGTATGTCTTTAGGAGTAAGGTATCTTATCCGGGTTCTTCCGGCCGGAGAAACATCGGTTTCGGCTTTCAGGGATAATTCCCCTCCCTGTTTTTTATTAATAAAAAAAGTGACATCTCCTCCGCCTTTTACTTTTCCGTCCCGTGTTGCCATAGCTACATATCCCCCGAGCCGGAAATCGTCACTCAGCTTGTAATTGGTGTGTCCTCCCAGTTGATACCGAAAAGATTCATACAAGTTGTGGCTTAATATATTATAAACATCCAGGCTGAAAAGGCCTAATTCCAGTTCCCCGGAAGAAAAGCTGCGTAAAAACCGTACTTTGGGTTCTAATTTATATTTTTTGGAGAGCCGATCCAGTTCGTGATAGGTGGTAAGTTCCTTTTCATTCAGGCTGTCTGTCCTAAGTGTGGATATTTTATCATCTGCATTCTTGGAAACTCCTTTGGATATTTCGTATTGATATCCTTCAAATTCTTTGGAATTATAGCTTACGGGACTTTCAAAATGAGAAAAATGGGATTCTACAGTGGCCGTAGTGGTCAGCCGGGTAATGGAATGAAAACTTTTGGGCAGCAGTTTGTTTATCTTTGCAATAAAATTTTTGCTAAGTATTTTGGTTTTCATGTATTCTGTTTCCGCTCGCCAAATGTCCTGATAGGGAGCATAAACAATTTCATAATAAACATCCGACACTTTGGAGGTGTTTCCTATCAACCGGGTCAAAGCAAAGCTTTCGGCATCTACAAAAACCGTAAGACTCCGGTAAAACTGGGTTTCGGTGCGTCCTTTGGAATAGGTATATATTTCATAGGTTTTTCTTCCGTTTATATACAAACTGTCCACTAACCTAGAAATATTGTTTTGAAGCTCCCTGGGCTTGAGAATTTCGGGATAATCATTTACCATAGACTGGGCAATAGCAATGTTAAAAAATTCCGGATTGTCAAAACCTCCGGCTTTGTATGCAGTTACAACAGCCTTTTTTCCGTATCTTTTGTCATATTTGTACTCCATGGTCCTCTCCCCCATGAAAACCATACTTTTTTCCAAAAGGTGCTTAAATCTATTATTTAAAGAGTCCAGTTTAGTTCTGGGATCAGGAATGTAAATGATAGAATCCGCCGGAACATCCAGGGTAAATTTTACATAGGAATCAAATTTGTAACTGTTAAGGTGGTCCGGGTTATTTTCATTCCGTTTTTCCCACATTTCGTTAAGAATGTAAAGGGCTCTGGGGTCACTTCGTGTATATTTTTCATGAGATTTAAACAGAAATATGGTTTTATCTAAGATTCCGATGGTTTCGGTTCTTATCTCGAAATCATCTGCTACAATTAAAATTTTATCCGGATTTTCTTTTAAAACAAATATCCCCTGGTCATCGGTATTCCCCAACAGATCGCTCGCCTTATCGTAGATAAAAGCTCCTGCAACCGGAGAATTATCTTCAACATTGACAACCTTAATTTGTATTTGTGCTAGAGCCTGTAAGGGGAAAAATAGTAAACAAAGGAATAGTATGTTAAACTTTTCTTTCATAATCCGGTTTACTCATTCTGCTTTTTACACATTTTCATTTACTAACTTTTAATTGGTGCTTTTTAGTATAGCACTATGAATAAAATGCATGAGAAAGATATTAAGTACAAATATAAAGTAAATCTTTTTAGTTTATTATGTGTTATTATAGCTGATGTAAATCACTTATCGGAAAAAAAGAAGGTGTCTTAAAGACACCTTACTGTTTTATGGGAATTTTGGAAATCGTTTGAAATCGGGTTTTCTTTTTTCCAAAAATGCTTTTTTCCCTTCCTGGGCTTCTTCCATCAGATAATACATAAGGGTGGCATCTCCGGCAAGCTGCATTAGCCCGTGCTGACCATCCAATTCTGCATTTAAACAGCGTTTTACCATCCGTAAGGCTAATGGGCTTCTCTCCTGCATAATCTTGCACCATTCTATCGTGGTATCTTCCAATTGTTCCAATGGAACTACTTTATTGACCATTCCCATATCCAATGCTTCCTGGGCTGTATATTGCTGACAAAGGAACCATATTTCCCGGGCTTTCTTCTGCCCCACACTCCGTGCTAAGTAGGAAGATCCGAATCCTCCATCAAAACTACCTACTTTAGGACCAGTTTGTCCGAATTTTGCATTTTCTGAAGCAATGGTTAAGTCACAAACTACATGAAGGACATGTCCTCCTCCAATAGCATAACCGTTTACCATAGCAACTACCGGCTTAGGTAACTCCCGAATTTTTTTATGTAAATCCAATACATTTAAACGGGGAACTCCGTCTTCTCCCACATAACCCCCTACTCCTTTTACGTTTTGATCTCCTCCGCTACAAAAAGCCTTATCTCCGGCTCCGGTCAGAATCACTATATCAATTTCCGGTTGTTCCCGGCAGTAATCCATTGCTTCCAGCATCTGGAAATTGGTTTCCGGCCTGAAAGCGTTATAAACCTTAGGACGGTTAATGGTTATTTTTGCAATTCCTTCCCAATATTCAAATAAAATATCGGAGTATTCTTTTATAGTCTGCCAATTTCTTGCCATTGTGTTTTTTGTTTTATTTTAAAGCTCAAATTTAGGGATTTTGTTTGTATTATACTTTTTTATGACCTGAGTCTATTTTAAAAATTTTACCATGAAATTATCCATAGACCTAAAAAGGTGGAATTTTGTTCTAAATTTCATTGTTTAAACGATTAAACAAAAGTCATTAGTTTCAAAACTGCTGTTTTTTCTCTTTTAAAATCTGACTCCTGTTATTTAGAAATTTTCTGCTTGTCTAATTTTCTCCAAATAAAAACCCCTTAAATTAGTGCTAATTACTAATTTAAGGGGTTTACCAAGTAGCGAGGAGCAGACTTGAACTTATTAAATCACTACATTTTACACATCACTCTAAAACCAATATAAGTATACTAATTATCAATTAATTAAATTAAACAATACATTATTTATGAATTGTATTAAATTGTAAAAAATTCTATTTAATTGCAAATACGTGTGGAAAATGTGTGGAAAGTTATTATATTTGTTCTTAGGTATTATTTATAATTCTTTATCACATGGCAACCATCAATTACAGGCTTCATAGCACAGACAATAACAAAGTCGTTCCTATTTACTGTTTGGTCTCTTTAAACAGAGAAAAAAGATTTGAAGTTAAAACAGGTTATTATATCTTAACTAAGGATTGGAGTGCCATAACCAAGCTTCCCAAACAAAATGATGAGGAAAATAAGATACTTTATTCCAAATTAAATAAATTGAAAAATCTTCTTTTTGATAAAATTAACTCCATTGATGAAGATAGTAATGAAATATCCAAAGAATGGGTATTAGAAACAATAAAAGAATTCCGAGGTGAAAAAGTCAAAAATGAAACTGATTTACTTCTCAATCATATACAATATGTTATAGACACCGCTAACACGAGAGAAAATCAAAAGAAAGGTACAGGGTTATCAGAAGGAAGGATTAAAATATACAGGACTTTTTTAGGTTTAATAACTACTTATGAAAAACACCTGAAAACGAAAATTTACATTAAAGACATAGACATAAAATTTGCTGAGAAATTTAAACTCTGGTTGTTTTCCTTAAAATATTCTGTTAATTCTGTCGGTAAAAATATTTCCTTGCTTAAAACGGTTTGTAATGATGCTGAAAAACTAGGAATTGAAACCTCTACTCAATTAAAAAACATAAAAGTAATTTCAGAAAGTAAATCTCCTGATGAAATCATCTACTTAAACCTGCAAGAATTAGAGGCAATAGAAAAATTAGACTCTTTACCCTCCCATTTAGAAAATACCCGAAACTGGCTAATCTTAGGTTGTTATTTAGGGCAAAGAGGAGGAGATTTAATGAGAGTAAACAAACAAATGATTAAAGAAATACAAGGAGTAAAAATAATTGAGATACAACAGGAAAAGACAGGAAAACTGGTTGCCATTCCACTTTTGCCTAAAGCTTTAAATATATTGGAGAATAAAGAACTTCATTCAATTTCTTTACAAAAATTCAATGATTATGTAAAAATCCTTTGTAAAAAAGCAGAGATAATTATTCCTACCAAAGGAAGTAAAATTGATCCTGATACGAAGAAAAAAATTAAGGGAGTATTTCCTAAATATGAATTAATAGGTTCCCACGTATGCCGACGTTCTTTCGCTTCCAATTTTTATGGAGAAATCCCTACTCCTATATTGATTAATGTAACCGGACATAGTTCGGAAACCATGTTTTTAAAATACATTGGAAAAACATCTTATGATAACGCTTTTGCCATGATTGAACATTTTGCCAAATTTGAACAGAAAGATAAAATAACAGAAAATTGAAAAACAACTTGCTAAATTGAAAATAGTCAATTAAATTTGAATCAAACTAAAAAACTTTCCTGTCAGAAGAACTAAAATAATATGGTACACTAAAACAATCTATTGATCTTTATGAAAACGACAGAGCAGGAAAATGTAAAATTACAATTAGAAAATTACAATAAAAACATCCAATCTTTACTATTTGCTAATCCCTATTCCCACGGCATAAAAGATGAAAAAGGGAATCTGATTTGCTGTTTCTGTGAAGATGAAAAACATATAGAAAAATACAAAGAATACATTCCTGTTTATAAAAAAGTGTTAAACGCTGAAATAGAAAGAATTAAAAAATTTTTTGAAAATGAGGATAATGATTTCGAAAGCCGTTTAAAATTTGCCTTCAATATAAAAGGATGGGAAGAACATAAGCCGGTAAATGCTTCCTTTTCTTTTAATATATCTTCACTAAAAGGAAATATAGATGAGGTTTTCATTCAAGAATATCTAAACATAGGGAAAGACAAAACTATCCTGCTAAAGAAAGAATTCAGGATTAAAAACAATGAATATCTGTGTCCTACTTACTTAGGAACCATAAATAATGAAGTTTCCGACTTTACCATTGATCTGACTCCTAAAAATAATGAGGAAGTAGGATTAATTAAAGGATGGTTCGGTCATTATATCTCCCATTTTTATTTTGATTTTTATAAGAACAGTGATTTAGACAAGACATATTCAAGAAAATCGCTTCCCTTCAAATATAGCTTAGACAAAGAGAATGTTGTTTATTTTTACAATCCTGATCTTATGGGATTATTCGACTTTAATTTTATAGTGAATAATATGGGAAGAAGATTTAATCCTTCCATTTTTCTTGATGCCTACAAAGAAGGATTTAAAAGAGGTTTGTGTAACTTAGAAAAGGAATATCAAATTAAACTGGCTGATTTTTATGACCAAAATAAGAAAGATCGTTTAATTGAAACTATGAAATATATTCTTTATGAAAAACTAATGGATTCC
>JAVBRH010000198.1:0-9996 GCA_031548225.1 Apibacter sp. | reverse complement strand
CAATGTAATTGATTACCCACCGCCCCATCTTCATTTCTCAGGTCATATTTCAGCATATTATCCTTATATAGATAAGGAGACCACCTGTGATAATTACTTTGACATGACACTAGAGTAAATACTTCTTTTTGAGGAGCTTTTATTTCTATGCTCTTTGTCTCATCTATGGACATTAATGCAACTGTTTTAAACACTACAAAACCTATGACAAGGAATACCAAGATTAAAATAACATATACCATCTTTTTCATATTTTAAATTATTACTTTTACATTCGATGCAAAAGTAATGAACGTAAAATCACTCCGAATTGCCATAAGACAAGAAATCAGTTATAAATGAACTTTATTTGTTTATCTCTTTTCTGATACGGCTAAGGGAGGTGTCTGTAATACCTAAATAAGAGGCAATATATTTGAGGGGAGCTTGTTGTAATATTTGTGGTTTTTCTTTCATCAGCTGTAAATAACGTTGTGTTGCCGAATCCACAAAAAAAGATGTGGAACGTTGTTTGAAACCATAAAGACTATTGGACAACCATGCTCTACCCCATTCTCTGAAATTGTGGTTAGAGTGAAATAATTTTTGAAATACCTCAAATTTTATTTTCCAACATACTGTATCTATCAGAACTTCCATATTTTCTTGTGTAGGTATACGCTGAAAGAGTGATGATACTTCAATAGCCAACTCAGAGTCTCCGGCAAAATTAGTGGTAATGTCATCGCCTTCATAATTATAAACAAAGGTTCTAATTAATCCGCTCTCTATAATAAAATATTCATTGGCAATATTCCCTTCTTTAAGGAGAAAATCTCCTTTTTTGAAACATACCCGCTCATGTGCATTTACAATTTGTATCATCTCATCTTCTGTAATCAAAGGATGTGCATATACTATTTCTAATAATTTTCGTCTCATTTGCTATTAGATGTTCTATAATATATCAAAGTAAGTATAATCTCTAAAATTATAATAAAAATGAAATTGTTCATTATCAAATAAATGATTATATTTATTTAGCTGCCAACTAATTAAATTTATGAACAACTTGACTCGAAATTACGAAAAAATATTGGCTTTACCTGTGATACAACTGATAAACAAACTAAATAACCGAAATATAAACAACCTTAAAACCGTCATTGCTTAAATTCGCCATGATGATTTGTTATCCGTTTTTCTGTTCTTTCTAACCCGATTCATTAATCAATTAGGGAAAGCTGTATCCGCTTTCTTTCATAATCCACCTCCAAAACCTTCACTTCCACCTGCTGGTTAAGCTGCACTACGGCACTTATATCGGAAATAAACTCTTTGCACACTTTGGAAATATGAACCAGTCCGCTTTCCTTAATTCCGATATCCACAAAACAACCGAAATTGGTAATGTTATTGATAATTCCGGGGACTTTCATCCCCGACTTTAAATCATTGATGGATTTTAATGCCGGATCAAAACTAAACACTTTTACCTGTTTACGCGGATCCAGTCCGGGTTTTTCCAGCTCTTTCAAAATATCTTCCAGAGTGGGAAGCCCGATCTCAGGCGTAAGGTATTTCTTTATATCTATCTTTTGAATTTCCGTCTCATTCCGTAGCAACTCTTTCACTTCAATTCCTAAATCCTTAGCCATTTTTTTTACCACCGGATAGCTCTCCGGATGAACGGCAGAATTATCGAGCGGATTTTCGGGATCGGAAATTCTTAAAAAAGCGGAAGCCTGCTGAAAAGCCTTTTCTCCTAAACGGGGAATTTTTTTCAATTCCTGGCGGGAAACAAAAGCTCCCTTTTCCGAACGGTATGTTACAATATTTTCCGCCATCTTTTCCCCTATTCCCGAAACATAGGAAAGAAGGGAAGCACTTGCCGTATTCAAATTCACTCCCACACTATTTACACAGGACATCACTACCGTGTCCAGTTCATTTTTTAACAATGTTTGATCTACATCATGCTGATATTGTCCCACTCCAATCGACTTAGGATCGATTTTTACCAGTTCTGCCAACGGATCTGCCAATCGTCTTCCAATCGAAACCGCTCCCCGCACCGTTACATCATACGAAGGAAACTCCGCTCTCGCCAATTTAGATGCAGAATACACCGAAGCTCCAGCCTCATTGACAACAAAGACCTTTACCGGACGATCAAAGGCAACAGATTGAATCAGATGTTCCGTTTCCCGGGAAGCAGTTCCGTTCCCGATAGAAATTGCTTCTATCTTGTAGGCGTTTACCAGAGATTTCAGTTTCTTCACGGCTTCCTTGGTTTCTCTCTGGGGCGCATGCGGATAAATCGTATCATTATGTATCAGATTCCCCTGTTCATCTAAACAGACAATCTTACATCCCGATTTATATCCCGGATCGATAGCCAATATTCTTTTTTCTCCTAAAGGAGATTGTAATAATAATTGTTTAAGGTTAGATGAAAAAACCTGAATTGCTGTTTTATCTGCACGAGTTTTAGCTTCCTGAAAAACTTCATTGCTCAATGCCGGTTCCAACAAACGGGAAAAGGAATCTTTAACAGCTAAAGTAATCTGCTCCATTACTTCTTTTTGGCGTGTTTTCAGCACCTGCCTTTCCATAATTTCAAGGACTTCTTCCGAATCCACCCTAATTTTCACCCGTAAAAAACCTTCCTTCTCTCCCCGGATCATAGCCAATAACCGGTGGGAAGGAGAACGTCTCAGATCTTCTGAAAAATCAAAATACTGGGAGTACTTCTGGGCGGTCTCTTCCTTCTCTTTTGTTTTTATTACTTTAGATTCTATGATCGCTGTTTTTTGAAACAATCTTCTCAATTTTGCCCGGATAAATTCATTTTCATTCAGCCATTCCGCTATAATATCCCTAGCACCCTGTAAAGCCTCTTCAATTGATTCCACTTTATCCGACAGGTGTCGGGAAACCAGAGAATCCAGATCCGAAATTGCCTGCTGTTTCATTATAATTTTGGCTAATGGCTCCAGTCCCTTTTCTCTTGCCGTATCAGCCCGGGTCTTTCTTTTCTTTTTGTAAGGGAGGTAATAATCTTCCAGTAGGGGAAGCTCAAAGCAACTTTCTATCTTTTCTTTCAGTTCCGAAGTCAGCGCCCCCTGCTCTTCAATACTTTTTAAAATGGACTCCTTCCGTTTCTGAATTTCCTCAAACTCCGTTTTTAACCTAGAAATTTGAAGAATTTGAACTTCATCCAGATTTCCGGTCATTTCCTTCCGGTAACGGGAAATAAAAGGTATCGTACAATCCTCATTCAGTAATTTTACCGTATTTTCAATACTTTTTTCCGGAGTTCCGGACTGCTGCCGGATAAAGGAGATCAAATTCATACTTGTTTTTCTTACAGAAAAACAAAGATAGGTTTTTCCTCTATAATTTTCCAATCCATGTCACTAAGTATGGTTGTGAGGATTATTTTATCTTATCAACAGGTTTGAGACGTTATCTATAGATTAGTCTTTTTTAATTTATATGATAAATCAAATTGTTTTAATGAGTTTTCAAAAGAGTTAAAAATTGAATTTAATTTTATAGCACTTAATAAATTGTCAACCGTTATGGAACCTTCTTTTATAATAGTGCTACTGTCATCTATAATTACTACATCATTTAACTCCGCTAAAGAAATTATAGTAGAAAAGAATAAACTATTTTTGGTAATATCTGAGTCAATATGCCGTAAAGATACTACGCCCCACCATCCCTCTTCTCCCTCATCTTCATACCCTTTTACAGAGGGTACTTCAAATATAGTAAGCCAGATTTGTTCTTTGTCATAACCCATAAAATTTATACTAAACAGTTTCGCTTTATTACCCATCTTCTCTTCTACTATTTTACCTTTTTTTTCGAAAATAACCTCTGAAACAATTACATCCGGTATTAAATCACAACCTAAAATACTTTTTGCAATTATTTTAATTTTTCTTCTTAGTTGAGATACTGATATCTCACTTTTTATTTTAACGGATAATTCTATTGCCACAAAGAAAATCTTTTAACTCATTTTCCAGATTCCATTATATCCAACCAAAAATAAATGATTGTTTCTATAGTTATTTGTTCTCATTTACTAGTTTATTTATAAGTTCATTATCATTAAATTCTTGTTTTATTTGTTCCGAATATTTATCAATCAATTCATCTGTTAAAAACGATATTCTTTTTTCTGAGAGTTGAATATCTCTATATAACTTTGATGTCGAATCGAAGCAACCTTTGTAAGTCTCCCCAAAAGTTGGACATGAAATCTACCTCTAAAACTAATAGTATCGATAACAATTCAGAAAAATTAGATCTACCAGATAATTTAAGTTTTATTTCAAGTGAAGAGCCTGTCGTTTTTATATCCTCTATTTTCCATTTTTTATTATTCATCTTATCTATCCATGCATCATATCTCATCAAATATTCATTTTCCCATAAATCATTTTCAGTTAAATTTTCTAATTTCAATTTAAACCAAGTTGGTGTTGAAATATTATTTTCAAAAGAACTAATAACCTCTATTAATTTATCTTCTAAAATAGCATTGATATCTTTAATTCTTATTATTGTTATTTCATCATTATTCGCCATGACTGTTTTATATATTTTAAATTATCTGAAAATTACTCCTCGTCCTGTAAAAAAATCCCTAAATTCACTTACAGGTATAGAATATACAGATCCTTGTCCTCTGTCTGGGCAAAGGGTTTCTTATTACTACTCGTCCGTTTTCAATGCGATCTATTACTACTGCAACTCTCTAAATTCATATAAAAAATTTAAAGCAAACTGTGGGTAATCAGATATTCCTCAACTGGAATCTCCAGTATATCTTTTACATTTCCTCCTTCATGCCATCCGGCTTCTTTAAGCAATTTCCTATACTTCGGGTAAAAGATTATAATTCATTTTTTATTTAACGTCTTTCCAATAATTTATATCCTGCCTTTTTAACCAAATAAAAAATTCTTCTATTTTCTGATTGTCTTCTTCCCAATTTGAAGGTTGATTCTCTATCCAAATATCAATAAGAACGGTGTCTAATTTATAAATTTTAGAATTTGTTTTTGATTTGAGAAAAGTTTCATATACTCTTAAATCAGAATTATTAAAATTATAAGGATATAGAGGTTTAATAGAGGTGGATGCAATTATAAATTTCCCATCTTTTGTGAAGATAAGGATTGATGAATTGTTAGCATCTAAATAAACTTCAATATAATCAGGAAGCCCATTATATTTAGTTTCTTTTTTAATCCTATCAAAGGAATTATCTATATCCATATATACGTATGCTATATTGTGTCCCATAAATTTTTATTTTTAAGTCATTAAAATTAATTTCGTTAAGGGTATTCATAAAAATTTTCCTTCAGCATCTATAAAAATAATTTTCCCTGATGTTCCTGAAGTTCCATTTTCTAATCTTCTAGGGATAGATGTTCGTTTAAAACTTTCTAAACCTTGTTCAAATGTTTCTACAGTCATTCCACTTTGTTTTCCATCTATAATAACAGTACCACCATCTCCTGCTTGTTTAGTAGCTTGTGCTACATTAGCTTGTGCTTTATTAGCTTTATTTGAATTTAAATTTTTATTTTCTGCAGGGATATCTTTTCCTATATCAGACCTTGAAATAGTTAATTCCCCTTGTCCATTTTCTATTCCTTCACCTCTAATTTCTACATCAAAACCTTTCTCCGCTAAATTTTCTGCTGTCTGTTTAAGTTGTTCTAGCATAACCATTTCATTTCTACTTTTAGAAGCAAAATCCAATGCTTCTTTAGTAATAGTAACTGTTCCTTTTTTAAGATTAGGATCCTCCCATGCTTCTAACTCTTTTTCTTCTGTTTTTTACTTCTTCATTCTTTACTTCTTTAGCTTCTACATTTTCTTTTTCTTCTCCTTTGGTTTCCTCAGACTTAGTTTCTTCACTTTTGGTTTCATTAGAACTTTTCTTTTGTCAAAAAAAGCGAAAAATTAATTTTCACCTTTTATAATTCTATTGTAAAATACTTTTTTTCTTCATTATCTGGCTGTAAATAATCATACCATAATGCTTTCCCATCTTTATCTCTTGGGTGATCTTTATAGCCTTCTTTATAATCTATATCATAACGTATAAAATAAGGATTACCCTCCTCTTGATTTTTTCTGTAAATTAAATTATATAGTCCTTGATAAAAACTTCTCCGACTCCATAGTTCTATTCCCCATTCTGAAACAGTATAAAAGTTAAAATTTTCATCTATACAAATTTCACTATAATCCCGATCTCTTCCAATAAAGAATATTTTTTGGTTTAATAACAAAGCGAATTCATATATTTGGGAGCCATTATCATCTAAATCTTCTGTAAAAATCCCGTCCTCTTCTAAAAATTCAGCGTAATAACTAAATGAAAAAGAAAGACCATCTATTTTTAATCCATTAAAGTTTTGATAAAATTTCAAAATTTCATCTGAATATTCATAAGTAGGAAATTCTGCTAATTCTTTTACTTTCTTCTGCCTCCACTTATTCCAACCGGATAATAGTAAAGCTGGCATTAATTTTTTCTTACAATAAGCATCTGCTTTTGCTATCTCTTCCTTGTTGGGTAAAGGTTTATTATACATATTTTTTCTATATTAGTTATCATCATTATCATTTATACGAGGATAAGGATGGGTCTGTGGTTTATTGATATCAGTAACTCCATGATTATGGGTTGGGTGTTTACAAGATTTACAGGCTGGGATAGGTTTTATTTTGCCTCCTTGTGTTTTATGGTTTATATTATAAGAACCCGTTTTTCCGCCGTTAAAATCTCCTCCTTTATCTGCTTGGGAATAGGTTCCGACTTCTCCACAATTTCCATGTCCTTTACTTTGCTGACCTTTAGAAATAGCATCATATTCTGCTTTTACATTAGGTGAAGCATCCGGTCTAACCACTCCCTCTCCGCTTTTACCTCCTTTATAAGATACATCTACATAGCGTTCGCCACTAGCACTTTCATAAAAAGAGACTGTGTTAGGTTTGTGTCTTGTACCTAAATCTAAATAATATAAATCCTTAGCTAATTGTCGGGCAATATTTTCTAATTCTGTGAAAGATTCTGCATTTCTGGCTGCTTCTTTTGCTGCTTCAACCAATCTTTGAATCCTTTGTTTAGGAGATAGCTTTAGATTCGGATCTTCATAAGCATTGTTCTCCTTTTGTTCAGGTTTTACTTCTTCAGGTTTTGTTTCACGAGCTTTAGCTTCCTCTTCAGCTCTCATCTCTTCTTTCGGTTTTAGTTTTATATCTGCCTCTTTAAGCCTCCCGCTTCCTACTCCCCAAAGAGCAATGGCACCTACATCCCAAAGGCTTCCGTTATAATTTCCTTGTTCATCAAAGGTAGTTAAATTTTGTGCAGCATGGGCTGTTCCCAATTCCATACCCATTACACCAGTTCCAGTGGCCTTAGCTGTTTCCCAGCTAACTTCCCCTGTCTGTCCATATTCAGCCAATCCACCCTGTACACCCATAACTCCCCGTAAGCTTAGCCCCCAGGCTGCCTGTCTTCCCATCCAGCCAATAGCCAGTTTTCCACCTTCTGTCCTCAATACATTTATTCCTACGGTAGAAGCCCAATTGCGTAATACATTAGTTCCCAGCCCTTTTAAAGCCTGGCCCGCTCCCATTCTTCCAATGGCAGTTAATCCACCTTTTAAAATAGCCCCTCCGCCTGCAAAAGTTGCTCCAATACAGGCTCCTTTAAAAGTGTATTCTAAAACCGTACCAATATAATTAGCAGAACCTGCCGCTATTGCCTGGGACCAGTTTTTTATATTGGGGTTATACTTTATCACTCCTCCCATATCAGGACAAACCATTACACAATCTGAAGAGATGCCTTCAACGCCTTGATGGAAAAGATCTGGTTTATATGCCTGCCATTCTCTTCTTCCAGCCATTTTCTGTCCACATAGTAAAGCTCCTTCTATACACTTAAAAGCTCCATAGGCAGCTCCTGCCAATGCTCCTACAGCAATCAGGGCCATTCCTCCGGTACCTATCACGGCAACTGCGATCACTGCTACGACTATAGCTGCCAAAACAGCTAATTTCCATGTGTCTTTACAGCTAAAATCCACCCAGCTTAAAGTGGCTACATTAGCTACTATAATGTATTTTTCATCTCCTTCTATTTTTTTTACACTTTCTACAGTCCCCTGAATAGGAGCAGGCATATTTCCCTTGCTGCATTCCCAAAAATCTTTTTCAGTTACTATTTTCCCCATAACTTATTCTATTTTTAACAAGGTTTGTTTTCTATTTATTACACCTAACTTTATCCCGTTTTTAAAAAAATAAAGCATAATTCCTAAAATCTTTATTTTTTTTATGTTCTGAGATTCTTCATTGGAAAAATGTACAGAAAAAACGTATATAATCCCATTGGAGAATACCGTTCTCTTTTTAAAAAAGCGGATAGAAGCATATTTTAATTTCATTTTTTACTTTTTTGATATTCTTCCCATAGCTCCTGTTCTTTTTTTACCCATTCTTCCTGAGTATAATTCTTACCTTTATAGATTTTATAAATATTTTCGTTTTTATGTGTCCCTATCTCCTGCAACTCTTTTTGTGTTAATTCGTCTTCGTAGAGTTTCGGTTTCTGTTTCAATACATCCTTATAAACCTTTTCGCTCATAAAAGTATAAGTCATTCTGGTATAAAGCCTGGTATCAGCTTCTTCACTCTTCTTAACCACAGCCTTTATCAATTTGCCTGTATTTCCCTCTATATAATATTCTCCGGTTTCTTTTAACTTGGTGTTAAGTTTTGATAAATCAATTTTATCTGAAAACTGAGAATATGCTCTATTATAAAACCCTTTTGTCAACATATATAATGGATGAGCTTTATAGCTTATCTGAGTAAAATTTGCAGTATTTTCTGAAACATTGACATTTAGATTCCACTGCACATTTGCTGTATTAAAATAATTAAATTGAATAAGGTCCGTTTTATTATAGGGAATCTCTATATCATATACATTTTTAAAATAGCAGGTGAAAAATTCATTATTTTCTATTCCATCTTTTAATTTTTGAGGATTGGAAAACATTTCATCGTTCATTTTTATTACCCCTGAAATATCTGGACTGCTAGCAATTACCCTTTCCATATTTTTTTTTATCTGTTTCCACTTTTCTGCAATAATTTCTTTATTCAATACTGCGATTACTTTACCTTTATGATCCAGTAATAAATGAAGCTCATCATACATTTTAGTAAATAATTGTGAAATCTGGGCAATTTCTTTTAATAAAGAATTATTAGCATCCAAGAGGATATGATCCAGCAAAACAAGTCGGACTTCCATTTGTTTTTCATCAACCTTAAATACAGTAAAATCCCAACGAACTTTGGCTTTAGACATCATATGAACATCAACCCCCATCATATCCGAGTCAATAACAAGAGTATATTGTTCATTAAACGGTTCTTTTATTTTTATGATCATCTGTATAATCTTAGTTTATAAATACATCTCCTCCGTCTATTTTTGTAGGACCTCCTGTAATATGATTGGATTGGGCTGCAATCTGTATCATTTTACCTCCATTTACTCCAAAACCGGTTTTAGCTGTGGATGTAATTGTATCTCCATTGATAGTAATTGTTCCATCTTTATTAATTGAAATTTTATTACTTCCTACTTCCAAGGTTATATTAGTATTAGCTTTCAATGTGACATTTCCCGCATTATCCATTTGCAATACCGATTGACCCTTTCCAACATCAATCATGTTTTTTTCTCCAACATTGGTGGTATTATTAGTATTAACATCAGTAGTTGCATTTCCTGCTCCATCATAAAACATTTTAGCCCCACCCTTATCTGCGAGTAAGACACTCCCTGTCTGGTCATTCATCAGCAGCTTGTTGCCGCTTGCGGTTTGCAGTCCCTTGTTGTAGTTTCCTGCACCTCCATGCCCGGATTTGCTCTGTCCGTTGAACATAGCTCCC
>JAVBRH010000121.1:0-5421 GCA_031548225.1 Apibacter sp. | reverse complement strand
TACATTTGATGCTATAGGTACACAAACTGTTAAACTGTATGCAAGTGGAACAGCCGGAACACAGGGCAGTTACTCTATACAATTACTGGATGCCGCCAATAAAAATGCTGTTATCTGTACGCCTGCCAATCAAATGGTAATCCAACCCAACCAAGGTGTAGTAGAATGTCCTGCAACCGTGCCAGTGCTTGATTTTGGATGGCAAACCAATACATCAGTAGGAGCTACAGCTTCCATACCATTTAATGTCACAGCTACCGGCCCTATCGCACTAACAGCCCAGGCAAATGGTGTTACATTGAGCTATTCAGGAAATTTAGCCAGTATCGGTACAACTAATCTGATTTTTTCAGCTTCAGGAAAACCAACAGCAGGTAATCCTACAAACGGTATCCAGTTCGACTTTAAAGATGCTACCGGGCAAATTGTCTGCTCACGGTTTATCAAAGTAACCTATACTCTGGGAATGGATAAAAGCGTCCCGGGCTTTACCTGTAAAGACATACGAACTGCTAACGGAGGCGTTAATGCTCCTGATGGTGAATATTGGATCAATCCGGTATCTACCGTTAATTCAACAAACACCTTTAAAACTTTCTGCGATATGACAAATGGAGGTTTAACCCTGATTTGGTCGTACTCGGAAAAGACAGCTAAAAATACTTACTGGAACAATGGTATCCCCGGAAACCCGTACGGACTATATTATGACAAACAAATCAATAATAACAATTATGCAGATGGTGTAGTTAACTATGAAAACTTTAGAATATCTAAAGCCGCCATGCAAGAAATTGCTGTAAGGAATGGTACCAACTCAGCTGCAACTGTCGGTTTTATAAGATTCCGTGTGGTATCGTCTTTATCCAATGCACAAAATACAACAGATGAGTTTGCTTTAAATAACTATATGGATGTTACACCCAACTATCCTTACATACCGTTTAATGCCAATGAAGGATGGTATGTTACTAAAGGGAAACTATTTGGTAAGGCACTTCAGTTTGTCAATAACTCTGGTACTTATGATGGCCACAATATTGCAGGTACTTATTATGTAATCAGTAACGGTGCAGACAGATGGTATGTAAGTAATAACTTCAGCACTACCAATACAACCTTAAGGCCTAACTTATTTGGCGGATTTGGCGGATCAACAGAACTGGGCGGTCACTTCCTTGAATGTACAGGAGGTATAACATCATGCCCAAGCAGCCAGCTGATAGTTAGTCCTAACAACAGGGTAATGCAGTTGTTCTATTATTAATCACTGTTATCACTAAATAACACAATCTCATATATGCCCATTATCTATATGATAATGGGCATTTAGTATTTTAAATATTTATCCGTATTTTTGTTGCTAATTCAATGTGGCGGCTATGTCACAGCAAATCATATTTATATAAGTTTCATTTTATTATAAATGAAAACTTATCGGGGAAGTTTAAAACTTATAGGAAGATGAAAATACGAACGTACCGGCTTTCCCTCTATTGTAGCGGGAATCCACTTTTCACTTTCTTTCAAAACCCTTATACCTTCTTCTTCCAATCCATAACCGTAAAGGAGTCCTGAAAAGGAAATATTACTGACCGAACCGTCTTTCTCCACTATAAATTGAAGTGTTACTTTCCCTTCTACATTATTATTTTCAGCCGACATAGGATATACTAATGTTTTTGCTATATAGTGTGTAAATGTTTGTTTTTCATCCGAATATCTTGCTGTTGCTACTCCTTCGTATTTTTTCTCCTGAATCTCCTTAAGAAATGCTATCTCCTCTCCTGCTTTTTTATCGGGAACAAATTTTCCGGTATCCAGATCCATATAACCTGACTGTTCCCCTGTTTCTGCTAAAGCCTGGGAATTATTCTCAATGTATATATAATCATAAGGAATGGAAGTAATTTTCTCTCCTTTGAAATTATATATTTCATATTTATCGTTTTCTTTTACAACTACCGGGTCATAATAAATATAAATTGCATCATATTGGGGAGGAAGTATCTCTCCCTGAGAATTGTACAAGCCGTATTTGCCATTTATCTTCACAACTACCTGTCCATTCTCATAATAACGCCCAATAGAATTTTTGCTTAAACCCTCATCATCTAAGGGTAGTGTAACAATTTCTTTTCCTGACGGATTTACTAACTTATATTCTTCAATTTTTTCTATGACGGAATCATATTTAACAAGCAAAATAAGGTTTTTATAAATACCGCTGATGTAACCGTATTCCAAAGGAACAATCTCTTTTTTTGTTCTGTTTATTAAACCGTATTTTCCATTTAGGCGGACAGAAAATAAGGTATCATTTAAGATCCTAATATCCTCATACTTAATGGGAATAAGTTCCTTATCCTGAGAATCTACAAGACCATACTTTCCCTGTTTCTTCTTTATCTTCATTCCTCCGTACCCCGTCTGACCATAAGCAAAAACAACTGAAAAGAGGATGAAAAAGAACGTATATAAGACTTTCATAAGTTTATTTTTATTTTAAACTACAAGTAAATATAATAAAATAATTTTATTTCAATAATGAAATTATTTAGTGATTTTAATAAATTTGCAATTCATATTCACCTTATTACTATCAATAAATGGTTGAGATACCGTTTTTTTCTTTTTTCAATGAAAAAAAGAGGAAAAAGTGGAAGTATATCGGAATTTTATAGAAAAACCCAACTATTTGTATTAATAAAATGAAAAAATTGAGTATGTTATTAATTATTGATTATATTATATGTTTACTATAAATTTTATGCTGAATTTTTAAAATGCCTGACCACTCCCCTGTTACCCAGTCTTATTCCCAAGGCTTTCTCTATGCTCTCCTTTGTTATATATCATGGGGATTATTTCCTCTGTACTGGCATTTACTGGAAGGAGTTCCTTCATTGGTTATCCTTGCAAACCGAATGCTGTGGTCTTCCCTGTTTTTACTGATATTCTGCCTGTTAATCAACCGGAAATTACTAAGAAAAATAATAACCCTGCGAGCTATTCTCTACATGGGCATAGCCGGGATTTTAATCAGCATCAACTGGGGTGTGTTTATTTATGCGGTTAACCACCATTTTATTGTAGAATCCAGTCTGGGTTATTACATTAATCCTTTAATCAATGTTCTGCTGGGGGTGTTATTTTTCAAGGAAAGACTGAATCGTCTGGAAAAACTGGCGGCTTTATCCGCCTTTACCGGAGTGGCTTATTTTACCATCAGTTACGGAGCTTTTCCTAGTATTGCTTTTATTCTTGCTGTCAGTATGGGACTATACGGAATGGTAAAAAAGAAAGCCAACCTGCCTCCAATTCAGGCATTGACTCTGGAAACTCTATTAATTACTCCCCTGGCTGTTATTTATTTACTTTATGCAGTCGGCAGTCAAACCCTGGTAATCTCAGAACTTCCATTACTTTCTGTTTTTTTATTAATCATGGGCGGAATCGTAACTGCCATTCCCCTGCTTTTATTCGCCCAGGCAGTAAGAATGCTTCCTTATTCCACTCTGGGATTTATCCAGTATGTATGCCCTACCCTGCAATTACTCATCGGTGTTTTTATTTTTCATGAAAAATTTACCTTTGCACATGCGGTCTGTTTTACTTTTATCTGGATAGGACTGGCTTTTTTTACGGTTAATTTACTACGGAAATCTGGTGTAAAAAAACGATTGATAAATAAATAATATTTTGCCAATGTGCCAATGTGCCAATGTGCCGATTTGTAAATTAGCAAATGATAGAAAACAAATATTATTCCGACGAAGGAGAAATCTCTTAAGGTTAGAAGTTGGAAAATCTAAATTTATTAGAGATTTTTCATTTCGCTTACGCTTCATTCAAAATGACAAAGTAATCTAAAAAATTAACTTACCCAAAAACCTTATCCAAACTCATTCCCCCGTAATTACCGGAACTCATCATCAGAAAAACGGAATGGGTTTTATCCAGTGTTTTCAAATATTCTTCCAACAATTCCGGGCGGGTAAACACTTTTAAATCTTTTCTTCCAAAGGACTGAATAATAAAGTCTTCGGAAATAGGCTGCATCCGCTTGATTTCCAATGCTTCTTCACTGTAAAAAACAACAGCCTGATCTGCGGCATTCAGGGAATCCTTGTATTGCTGTAAAAACTCCGGATTCAGGGAGCTATAGGTATGCAATTCCAGACAGGCTACCAGATTCTTATTCTGATAATTTTCCTTTACTGCCTTTACAGTCGCAGAAACTTTGGATGGTGCATGGGCGAAGTCTTTATAAACTACATAATCGCTATTCTCATAGATTTTCTCTAACCTTCTGGAAGCTCCTTTAAAAGATATAATGGCTTCATAAAAGGCTTCATCCTGCACTCCCAACTGATTACAAATCAGTCTTGCTCCTTCCAGATTCAACAGATTATGTCTTCCGAATACGGAAAGCTGCACTTCTCCTTCCGCAGTTTGTAAAAAAACTTTTTCATCCCGGATGGAATAATCAGGGGTATGATACGGGAATTTTTTTAAGTAGTTTTCGGATTTTTCCACTACGTCCACCACTTCTTGATCTTCTTCATTGTAAATCAATGCTCCTCCCTGACTTATGCTGTTCACAAAATCAATGAATTGTTGTTTATAATTGTCAAAAGTGGGAAAAACATTGATATGATCCCAGGCTATTCCGCTGATCAGAGCAATATTCGGATGATATAACAAAAACTTGGAACGACGGTCAATAGGGGAAGAAAGATATTCGTCTCCCTCCAGCACGATAAACTCATTCTCATGGGTAAGTTTAACCATGGTATCAAATCCTTCCAACTGGGCTCCTACCATATAATCCACCTCTTTCTGATGATAACTCAACACATGGAGAATCATGGAAGTAATGGTGGTTTTTCCGTGAGAGCCTGCAATCACTACCCGGGTTTTATCTTTGGATTGTTCGTATAAAAATTCGGGATAAGAATATATTTTAAGTCCTAATTCTTTTGCTTTCTGGAGTTCGGGATTATCTTCGTGGGCATGCATTCCTAAAATAACCGCATCCAGTTCCGGAGTAATTTTTTCAGGATACCACCCCATTTGCCCGGGTAAAATCCCCTGTTTTTCCAACCGGGAACGGGAAGGCTCAAAAATAGCATCGTCCGACCCGGTAACCTGATATCCTTTTTGTGCCAGAGCTAAGGCTAAATTGTGCATGGCACTCCCTCCTATTGCTATAAAGTGTAATTTCATCAACGCTTTTTTGTAGAACAAAGATACTTCTTTTTTCTACTGAAAAAGACAGTTATAAACTGTCTTTTTCATCTAACTTACTTATGTAATTCCAAACTTTATATTTCAAAAAAAGGTCTTGTTTTTTCTTCTTCTCTTTCCGCTTCTAGTTCCTCCTCTGATTTTACTTTTAAAAACTTAGGATCCTGCTAT
>JAVBRH010000036.1:0-3299 GCA_031548225.1 Apibacter sp. | reverse complement strand
CATCCAGTACATAATATTTATAATTAAGGTTATTTATATCCTGTCGCAAAACCTGAATCCTTGCCTGTATGTCATTCATAATTCCGAAATTGTATTAACATCAAAAATAAAAAAGAAATCAAAAAAACTGACTCTGTAAATAATAATGTTTATAAATAGCCAAATCAGGAAATTATAAAAAGTTTATAATTTCATCAATTATTTTAAGATATTTTGGCATTCTTTTTTGCAATAAAGCTATTATAGAAATCTTTAATCCCATGATGGGATATCAGATAAAAATATTTGGAAAAAAACCTATTTATCTCATATACTATTTGTCTGCGAACATTGGATTTTCTCAGTTTTTTCACTAATTGTATCTGGGTTTCGAAAGGAGCAATACTGACAAGCGAAGGAAGTATATTATATATTCTGAGATTAAATTCCCAGGGATGCTGCAAATCACAGTCTATAGGTCTTCCTATAACAGATACCGGATTCGCTACCTTATTCAGAAATTTCTCGGCAGCCTTCCGGGTCCATACCGCTGCAATAGTAGTTATGGGAACACTGGTTCCGCAAGCTGCCAGAAAATAGTTTTTATATATATCGGTTATCTTTATGTGTCTTCTTTTTCCATTGAAAAGTTTAAGTACATCCCACTTATGTTTTTCAGGTAAATCTTTATATGCCAAAAGGGACTTTTCCAGTATGGTTTTAAAATCATCACATAAAACAGCATCATCTTCAATTATAAGAGCATAGGAATTTCCCGATTCCAAAAAAGTTTTTAGGGCCTGTATATGACTCAGATAACATCCTATTTCTCCGGGAACCAGTTTCCTGTCATATCTGTTTTTGATTTTAAATTCATATTTATCTAATTTTTCCGCATCAACTGCTGATATTTTCTGAAAAGGCATATCCTGTTTCTTAAACTCTTGTTCCATTAGTTCCAGCCTCTGTTTAGCCCTGTCCAGGTTGATCAGATAGGTTCCATATAAAATGGTATCAGTCATAAATAAATTTACTTATTATTTAACAAAACTACATAAACCAACCAATATAAAAAAACATTCCCATTTAGATAAAGAAATAATTTATAAATTTGTCCATTAACTTTTTTAACAGAATACTATGTCTTACGGATTATTGAAAGGGAAAAAAGGAATTATTTTCGGAGCATTGGACTCCAACTCTATAGCATGGAAAGTTGCAGAACGCGCTCATGAAGAAGGCGCTGAATTTATATTGAGTAACGCGCCGGTTGCCCTTAGAATGGGGGAACTCAACGGACTGGCGGAGAAAACAGGTTCGGATGTAGTAGGGGCTGATGCTACTTCTATGGAAGATCTGGAAAAACTTTTTGACCATGCTCTGGCAAAGTTCGGAAAACTGGATTTTATCCTGCATTCCATAGGAATGTCCGTGAATGTTCGTAAAGGAAAACAATATACCGACATCAATTACGAATGGTTGACCAAAGGTTGGGATATTTCTGCTGTTTCCTTCCATAAAGTAATGAAAACCGCTTGGGATAAAAATGCTATGAACGAGTGGGGAAGCATACTGGCGTTGTCCTATATTGCTGCACAACGTACTTTTCCGGGATATAACGATATGGCTGATAACAAGGCTTATCTGGAAAGCATTGCCCGAAGTTTCGGTTATGAATGGGGGCTTAAAAGCAAAGTGCGGGTGAATACCATTTCCCAGTCTCCGACTCCTACCACTGCCGGACAGGGAGTGAAAGGGTTTGGAGGATTTATTGAGTTTGCGGAAGATATTTCTCCATTGGGAAATGCCACTGCCGATGACTGTGCTAATTACTGCATTACTCTTTTCTCTGATCTGACCAAAAAGGTGACCTTACAGAATCTTTTCCATGACGGAGGTTTCTCCAATGTGGGAGTAAGTGAAAAGGTGATGGAACGGTACGAAAAGAAATAATCAAATTTTTTTGAAAAAAATAAAGGAGCGCTCTTTTCAGGGCGCTCCTTGTGGTAATGAATACTTTTAGGTATTGGAAATTGGGAATAATGAACGCTTTTTCCTTTTTAGTTTACCAATAAAGAACGATATAAATAGTATCATTACCAGTAATAACCCGGGTTCACTCATGGGTTGGGTATCTTCGTCTAAATCCAGTGATTCACGGGATTTCAGTACTTGTTCCTGTTTCTTTTTCAGCATAGCTTTCTGAGCCTCGTTTTCAACTACCATAAAGGAAGTGGAAGGATTCATAATCTGGGAAACAAAACTGTATTTTACCAGGTTTACCCAGTCTTTTTTAAAGGCTTCCGGATGGAATGTTCGGGTAATCCAGACTCCCTGCATTTCCAAAGCGGAATTCCAGTTTTTTTCTTTCAGGTCTTTTTCATCAATGGAAAAGATTTCTTTTTTCAAAACAAGAGAAGGAGAATCATCATCGGGAAGATAGGCAACCGGTCTTTCCGCATTGGGATAAGCACGTACTTTAGTTGTAAATTCGGGATTCAGATTGGATTCAAGGATTATTTTGGAATTGGAGACCAGAGAATAAGAATCTAAAGTTCCGCCTTCGTTGAGTCTGTAAAACAAAGAGTTTTCGGGATAGGCAATCTTCAAGTCAGAAAAGTCGTTTTCTATAATACTGTTTTCTATATTGTTGGAAACTATTATAATAACAGGGTAGGTGTTGTCTGTATTTTTATAAGAGTTGTATAAAACGGTTTTGATTGCGTGGTCCAGGTAAAATCCTCCTTCATTTTTCTGATTTTTCACTAAGGTTTTCCAGTCGCCGGTTAAAGGGTAAACAGAGGAAAGATAGCTGTTACAGAAAGATATTTTGGAAAGACTTCTTTTTTCAGGGTTTTCTTTAACAAAGCTCTCTATTCTTTGTATAAAGTTGTTTTTAAGGGAATCCTGATCTTTTGAAGTGTCGACAATAAAGTGATAGTAGGATTTCCTTTGAACTTCAGGTAATTGTTTTTTCTGTTCAGCAGGAATATAAATAATGTTTTTGTTGGCAGAAGTACTGGTTTCCTGACTGTATTGGAAATTTCCCAGTTCAATTGTGTTTCCGTCAAGAGTTATCTTTACAGGGTCTTTATGTATAAGTTCTATTCCGGTTTTCCGGGTTTCATTTCCGGAAAAAGGAAAAACACGGAATTCGATTTTATTACCGGTAAGATAGTGTAAGATTCCCGGATCCTGTCTGTAATTAACAATTTGTGAATATACCCATAAGGCGGATTTTTTTTCTGCCAGTATTCCCATTTCCTTCTTATCTTCCACATACAGATAATAATTACTTATCCAACATCCGTCAGGTAATT
>JAVBRH010000297.1:0-5594 GCA_031548225.1 Apibacter sp. | reverse complement strand
AGGACATAAAAATCAATTTGAAAATGAACTGATGACTGCCCAACTTCAGAGATGAGGAATGAAAGAATTGAAAACCAGATACTTTAAAGTTCTGAATGCCGAATTTGAGAAAAAAATCTATGATGAGTTTAAATCTTATTCCAACACTCCGTTCATAGCTATTGTATATAATTTCATTGATATTCTATCCCATGCTAAAACCAATAATAATATTGTCAGTGAATTAATCCGGGACGATAAAACCTTCCGTTCCCTGACCTATACCTGGTTTGAAAATTCAAGCATACTGAAATTAATACAGGCAGCTGCCAATGAAGGATTCAAAGTTATTATAACCACAGATCACGGGACTATTTATGTGAAAAAGCCTAGTAAAGTAATTGGGGATAAAGAATCTTCCACCAACCTGAGATACAAATTAGGAAAAAATCTTCAATATGAAGAAAAAGATGTTTTTGCCATCACGGATCCGGAGGATTATTTCTTACCGAGAGTAAACGTCAACTCAAAATATATATTTGCTGAAGAAAACAAGTTCTTTGCCTATCCGAAAAATTACAACCATTTTGTGAACTATTACAAAGACACCTATCAACATGGAGGAATTTCTCTGGAAGAAATAATCATTCCTATTGTAACTCTGGAATAAACTTTTTACCTATATAAAAACATCAGCATACCAATGGTATTCTGATGTTTTATCAATATTGCCAAACCAACTGAGTTTAAAAATACAAGCCGACATTTTACCATGAGAATAAAGATATTATCATGAAAATAAGAAATACTATTATACTCTTAAATATAGCCCTCTTTTTGTATTTTTTTATCTCAATCATAATCAGCTACCATAATCTTATCCCGACAAAAGGTACCCTTATAAACATGGAAAAATCCGGAAACAGAATCCCTTATTATACTTTCCGGTTAAAAGAGTTTAACTGTACATTCCAAAATAAAGGGCACAGTTTCCTGTCACTATTAACGGATAACGAGTACATCTATAATACCTGGATGAAAGAAGATGAAACAAATTTCAATCCGTTTAACAATAACACTACTAATTCCAAGATTACTTCTTCTGAAAATAAAGTCAGCTTTTACATAAACAAAAAAGAAACGGACAGACTGACTGAAAATCAAAAAATATTTTATGCCGGATTACACTTCACTAATCAACCGGAAAAAACCTATACTAAAATAATAGACTCGTATTACTATTCTATAAAAAATGGAAAATCGGCTATTTACATAATAGTATTTTTCTGTTTTTGTGGAGTTTTAGTATTTTTCCAAAATACACAATCACAATTCAGTAAGTTTAATTTAGTGAAAATAGTATTTTTAACAGATTTTTTCTTATTCCTGTCATTAATGATTCTATAAATCCAAAATATTAAACAATTTAGGGATAAAGCAAATATTTAACCCGCATTTGCCTGAATTTTTCCAACCCCGGCTTCCATGAATTTTTAATCTCCGTTTCCGATTTTCCTGCCAGGATTTGTTTACGAAGTTTATCCGTTCCGGCTAATTTATCAAAATATAAATCCTCATTAAAGAAAGGTTTCTTGCTGTTATTGGTATGAGCCCTTAAAAGCCATTCCAAATTTATTTCAGATAAATACGGTTCTTCCCTCATATCTTCTCCATAACATACTTGTCCTTTATATCTTGGATTTTTAGCTCCCGGATTGGACCGGGGTATAAATTCAAGTTCAAAAGCCGTTATATAAGGAGAACCGTAGATCTCAAAAGGAGAATCCGTTCCCCTCCCCTCACTGACATTAGTACCTTCAAAAAAACAAGTGCTCGGATATAAATTAATGGCGTGATCGGTCTTTAAATTCGGAGATGGAGACACAGGAAGCGAATATTTTGTAGAATGAGTATAGTTTTTTAATTTAACAACAGTTAAGTCACAAGTTAAACCGTTTTTCAGCCATTTTTCCCCGTTAATCATCTGGGCATATTCCCCGATTGTCATTCCATAAACTACCGGTACTTTATGCATTCCCACAAAAGACTGATACCCTTTTTCCAAAACCGGCCCGTCCACATAATGTCCGTTAGGATTAGGCCTGTCTAAAAGTATTAGCGGAATATTATTTTCAGCTGCTGCTTCCATTACATAATGCAAAGTGGAAATATAAGTGTAAAAGCGAACTCCGACATCCTGAAGATCAAAAACCAAAAGATCAATATCTTTTAATTGCTCTTTAGTCGGTTTTTTATTGTTTCCATACAAAGAAACCACTTCCAGTCCTGTTTTTGAATCTTTGCCGTCTTTTATCTGTTCTCCGGCATCGGCATTTCCCCGGAATCCATGCTCCGGAGAAAGTATCCGTTGGATTTGAATATGATTTTCCAATAAAAAATCAACCAAATGGGTAGTAATTCTGGCAGGTAAAGCACAAATAGGATTTCCCTGAGAATCATAACGAGCAATGGGCTGGGGAAAATAGGAAATAATTCCTGTCTGGTTGGTTATTACGCCTATTTTCTTTCCCTGAAGCAAAGGGAGATATTCCTCCGGCTGGTCAGTTCCGGTAATAACTTCCGGCTCTTCAGTAATATACATTTTTTCACCTGGATTTTTCTTATCCTGGGCTGATAAGGAAATAAGACAAAAACAAAGAAAAATACTAAACAATTGAGTATATTTGACAAAAAATTTTCCGGAGTTGAGTTTTACCTGGTTCATATCTAAAAAAATTGCTTTTTCCAAAAGTAATAAAAATAATCTTTCTCAGATTATTATCAGGATAGGACAGACAGCTGTTGCCATAGGAATTACAGTTTCTGTCATTACTCTGGCTATTGGATTGGGCTCAAAGAAGGCTATCAAACAAAAGATGGCTGACTTCAACGGTCATATTACCATTCGGAGTTATGACAGCAACAATTCATTTAACAGCTCCAAATTAAACAACAAAAGCGTCCAGATAGATAAAATAAAGTCAAACCCGGAAGTTGCCAATATTCAGAAATATGCCACCAAAAGCGGAGTAATACGGACGGAAACAAGTTTTGCCGGGGTAATAATGAAAGGGGTTTCCGAAGATTTCGACAGGGATCGCTTCAAAGAATTTATGATAAAGGGAAAAGTGCCGGTTTATTCCCGAAAAGAAGTAAGTAACGAAGTGATTCTATCGGAAAAAATAGCCAAAGAAATGAAACTGGATATAGATTCTTCTTTTGTTATGTTTTTTGTAAGAGAAAATCAAACTCCTATTTACCGGCGGTTTATTTTAAAGGGAATTTTCCGTACAGATATAAAACAAATCGATGATGTATTTCTGGTAGGAGATATCCAGCATGTCCAGAAGCTGAACCAATGGGGACCGGATGATATAGGTGGATACGATATTTTTATTAAAGATATAGAAAATCTGGATAAGGTTTTTTCTGATATAGAAGAATTTTCCGGATATAATAATTTTGCAGAAAAGGCTACCACTACCTTTTCTCAGATTAATGACTGGATTCAGATTTTTGACACCAACATATTTATTATTCTCTCTATAATGATGATCGTAGTGGTGATTAATATAGTTATGGTTTTATTGATTTTGATCATAGAACGAACCAATTCCATAGGTATGCTGAAAACATTGGGAGCATCCAATAAGCAAATACGGAAAATCTTCATTCATTATACTCTTTTTATTATGATTCCGGGATTACTCATTGGAAATATTTTAGCGATTGTTCTCCTGTATATACAGAAGTATTTCGAAGTAATCAAGTTAAATCCTGAAAATTATTATGTGAGTACGGTTCCTGTTTACATTAATTTTCTTCATATACTGATTATTTCCCTGGCTGCTCTTATTATCAGCGGGCTGGTATTGCTTCTGCCTTCTTATTTAATATCTAAAATTTCACCTATTAAAGCCATAAAATTTCAATAAAATGACTTTAAAAAAAATAAAACTAAGTAATAAAGGGCTTTTATCCACCTTAATTCTGCAGTTTTTCTTTTTCCAGATTCTAAAAATGAATATGGAATCAAAAGACGGATATTTTTCATTTATTGTGAAGATCAAATTCTTTTTAAATTCCATCTTTAGCCATATTAAATTTTCAGTTGGTGATGTTCTTTACTGTATTTTGGCTATCATAATACTATATTGGTTGATAAGAGGAGGTATTTTCTGGCTGGTAAAGAAAAATAAACCGGAAGCAAGACTGTATTCCGTAAATATTTTATTAGTAGTAAATATTTTATATGCATTATTTATGTTCTCCTTCGGTGTTTTGTATAGTCACAAAAATTTTCCTCTTTATGAAAATCCTGATGAAAAATTATATGTAAATGACCTGAAAACTGTAGCTAGCCGCTTACTTTCTGATTGCAAGGAGTTAAGGGAAAATGTTTCCACCAATAAAGAAGGGGAATTTGTAATAGATCAGCAGAAAATGATTAATCAGCTTTATCTGGAACAGAATGCTTTCTGGGAAATCCCAAAGCAAGACCCCAATATGAAAATATCTTTGTTCAGCCCGATATTGAAAAAAGTGGGAATCTCCGGGTATTATAATCCGTTTACAGGAGAAAGCCAGTGGGTTGAAGGATATCCGGATATTTCAATTCCTTTTACCCTGGCACATGAAATGGCCCATCAGGTAGGAGTGGCACGTGAAGATGAAGCTAATTTTTATTCTTTTTATATGGGGGAACATTCTCCTGTTAAAGAATATCAGTATAGTGTTAAATATAAAGCTCTTGCCTATATTTTAAGGGAAATCTATGAAAATGATTCTGTTTTTGTAAAAAGAGCATTGGAAAATTTTTCTACCGGAATGAAAAAAGACCGGGAAAAAGAGAAAAAGTTCTATTCGGAAATGTCCGGTACGGGAACTGATATGTTCTCCTTTATGAATAATGCATTTCTTAAAACCAATGACCAGGACGGGATAATAACTTACAATTATGTGTCAAAGATGATTGTGAGTTTTTACAGAAAAAATTATCCCTCTCTTTTCACAAATACGGAAAAACCGGAAACTTCTCCTTAAAAAGTAGTCTGTAATATAATTATCGTAAACATTTGATAATCCATAACTTTCATTATAATTCGTTTTTATTTTTTGTTAAAAGTGTGTTAAACTTTTAAACCTTTGAAAATTTATCCTGTCAATAGGGTAAATACAAAAAATTAAAAAGTTATGAAAAAAGTATTATTGATAAGTGCATTAGTTTTAACAACAAGCTTCGCATTTTCACAGACAAAACAGGAAACCAAATCTCCGGAAGACAGACCTATGAGAAAAGACGCAGGTAGCTGCGACTGGCAGGAAAAGCAAAAAAACTTTAAGGACAAAATGGCAAAAGATCTTAACCTGAGTGAAGAACAGATAAAACAGATCAATGCGATTGATGATAAGTACAAATCTGAGGAAGAAACTCTACGTACACAATCACAAACACTTCGTGAACAAAGGCAAAAGCTGATGGAACAGAAAAAAGCAGAAGTGGAAAAAATACTTACTCCTGAGCAGAAACAGAAATTACAAGACATGAAAGAAAAATTTCATGACAAGAGAATGCCGGGAAAAGACATGCCGGGAAAAGACGGCAACGGTAAAGG
>JAVBRH010000068.1:0-5606 GCA_031548225.1 Apibacter sp. | reverse complement strand
GCAGGAACAAGGATATGACGAATTGTTAAACAAGTATTATCAACTGCTTATTTCTTCTACTGATAAAGAAGAAGATGTGAAAACATTGAGGGAATCCCAGCGAAACTGGATAAAATTCCGGGATAGTGAGAAAAAAGTAATTTCGGCATTGACAGATCAGGCACGTGAACGAATGGAGGGAGGAACTATATGGGGTATTGTTTATTCCAGTGCTGTGGTGAAAATAACCAAACAAAGGGTTATAGATTTATTCGGATTGTTGACTATTGATAAATTGACCAGCGACGAAGATGACGAGTAAAACAAACGAATTTATTCCTTAGTATAAAAATAAAGTCAACATATCATATAGTATGATATGTTGACTTGTTGAAATTGATAAAAATAGCTTTTTTCTTTATTTCCGCAGAAACTCATCCATATGTTGTGCGGTCTTTCTTCCGGAAGCGATACTGGTAACCACTAAAGATTGTCCGCTTACACAGTCCCCGGTAGCAAATATTTTCCCCACATTGGTTGCTCTTTCTTCCGTAGTATCTATATTTTTCCTTTCGTTGGTGGTAATTCCCAATTCTTTCAATAATCCTTCCTGGATCGGATGAATAAAGCCCAGGGCCAGAAAAACCAAATCTATCTTTAAAGTTTCCACATTTCCCGTTTCTTTCATAGTGAATTTTCCTGCTTCATCTTTTACCCATTCCACTTCCACTATTTCCACTTCAGTAAGCTTCCCGTCTTTTCCGATAAATCTTTTTGTATTTAAAGCCCATCGTCTTTCACACCCTTCCAGATGGGATGAAGAAGTTTTCAGATAATTCGGGAAAGGAACAGGCCATCGGTCTTCCACTTCCTCAAGTTCTTTCGGTTTAGGCAATATCTCTATCTGGATAATGTTGGCGGCACCCTGTCTATTAGCAGTTCCTATACAGTCCGAACCGGTGTCTCCTCCTCCGATTACCAATACATTTTTTCCCTTGGCATTAATGAATTTATCTTCCGCTAAAGGCTCTTCGGCTACAAGTTTGTTCTGCATAGTCAGATATTCCATCGCAAAATAAACTCCTTTCAGCTCTCTTCCTTCAACGGATAAATCGCGGGGAACCTGCGAGCCGATTGCCAGACAAACAGCATCATACTTCGCCAGAAGTTCCTTTCCGGAAATATTTTTTCCCACTTCCGTATTAGTTATAAATTCCACCCCTTCGGCCTCCATTAAGTCCACTCTTCTCTGAACTACATTCTTGTTGAGTTTAAAGTCAGGAATACCGTAGCGGAGTAATCCTCCTATACTGTTGTCTTTTTCGTAAACCGTTACCTGATGACCTTTTTTATTCAGCTGATTGGCTGCTGCCAGTCCGGCCGGCCCGGAGCCGATAACCGCTACCTTTTTTCCGGAACGGGTTTCCGGAATCTCGGGCTTCATGTGACCTTCGGAATACGCATGTTCCATTACCGCCGCTTCATTCTCCCGGATAGTTACCGGAGAATCATCAATAGCTAAAACACAGGTTTTTTCACACGGAGCCGGACAAATCCTTCCGGTAAATTCAGGGAAATCATTGGTTGATTGCAGGCTACGCGCTGCTTTTTTCCAATTCCCATTATATATATGATCCTGCCATTCAGGCATTTTATTTCCCAGCGGACATCCGTACTGACAAAACGGTATTCCGCAATCCATACATCTGGAAGCCTGTAATAACCGGTCTTCCGTATTCAATGTTTGTTCTACTTCTCCATAATCAGTAACCCTGTCATGCTTAGGACGATACCCTGCTTCTTTTCTGTTTATGGTTAAAAATGCTTTAGGATTTCCCATTTTTCTTCTTTTAATAATCGTATTCTACTTTTGAAATTTTTTCATTGATTGCTCTGATTTTCTCTTCCTGCAATACTCTTTTATACTCGATAGGCATCACTTTTATGAATCGGTTCACTTCGTCCGCCCAATTATCTAAAATCCGTTTTGCCATAGGGCTGCGGGTATATTCATAATGAGTGCTTATTAAATGATGCAGTTCCCTGTTGTCTGAAGAATCCTCAATTAAAGAAAGTTCCACCATTTCCATATTACAGTAATAATCGAAATCACCGTCAATATTATACACATACGCAATTCCTCCACTCATCCCGGCGGCAAAATTTCTTCCGGTTTTTCCCAATACCACTGTTCTTCCTCCGGTCATGTATTCGCAGCAGTGATCTCCTGCTCCTTCCACTACGGCGATGGCCCCACTGTTTCTTACACAGAAACGTTCACCCACCTGTCCGTTAATATATACTTCGCCTGAAGTTGCTCCGTATAACAAAGTATTTCCTGCTATAATATTGCTTTCAGGTCGGAAGTTGGAAGAACTCGGAGGTAACAGAATGATTTTTCCCCCGGAAAGACCTTTTCCTAAGTAATCATTGGCATCACCGCTTAATGTAAAGGTTACCCCTTTGGATAAAAACGCTCCAAAACTTTGTCCGGCAGAGCCCTTGAATTTACACTGAATGGTGTTTTCAGGCAGTCCCGCATTTCCGTATTTTTTGGCTATTTCTCCGGAAAGCATGGCTCCCACTGCCCGATCCGTATTGTGGATTTTATGACGCAAGTCAACCGGCATGGCTTTTTCTATGGCAGGATGACAGATTTCGATCAATTCGCGATCCAGCACCTTATCAATTTTGTGATCCTGAATTTTTGCCTGACGTAACGCATTGGTGTTTTTTTCAGGATAATATAGAATTCTGGAAAAATCCAGTTTTTTATATCTCGGATTGTCTATATCGGATTTCACTTTCAACAGGTCAGCCCTTCCCACGATGTCTTCCAGTTTGGTAAAGCCTAAGGAGGCCAGGTGTTCCCGCACTTCCTCTGCCAGAAATTTAAAGAAGTTGATCAGATAATCACTTTTACCTTTAAATTTAGCCCGGAGTTGTTCGTTTTGGGTGGCAACTCCTACAGGACAGGTGTTAAGGTGACATTTTCTCATCATTACACAGCCTAAAATGATTAATGCACTGGTGGCGAATCCGAATTCTTCCGCACCAAGCATCGCCGCAATGACAATATCTCTTCCGGTTTTTATCTGTCCGTCCGACTGTAACCGGATATTTCCTCTCAGATTATTGAGAACCAGTGTTTGCTGGGTTTCCGATAATCCTATTTCCAAAGGAAGTCCCGCATGTTTAATGGAGCTTAACGGACTGGCTCCGGTTCCCCCGTCAGCCCCGCTGATTAATATTAAATCGGCTTTTGCCTTTGCCACTCCGGCAGCAATAGTCCCTACTCCGCTTTCTGAAACCAGTTTAACACTTATAAGGGCATGCGGATTCACATTTTTCAGGTCAAAAATCAACTGCGCCAAATCCTCTATAGAATAAATATCGTGGTGAGGCGGCGGAGAGATCAGGGAAATTCCCGGAATGGAATGCCGGGTTTTAGCGATAATATTATCCACTTTGAATCCCGGTAACTGACCTCCTTCACCCGGTTTTGCGCCTTGCGCGATTTTAATCTGGATTTCATCTGCGTTAACCAGATATTCCGTAGTTACTCCAAAACGTCCGGAAGCGACCTGTTTAATTGCGGAACGTGCATTCGTAGCAAATCGTTCTGCCAGTTCTCCCCCTTCTCCGGTATTACTTTTTCCTCCGATTGCATTCATGGCAACAGCCATGGCCTCATGAGCTTCTTTACTGATGGAACCGAAAGACATGGCCCCGGTTACAAAGCGTTTCATGATTTCTGAAGCAGGCTCTACCTGACTTATATCAATCGGGCTGGAATTGTAATCGAAGAAATCCCGGATAAATATTTTATCTTGTTTGGTGTCGACTTCCCGGGTAAACTCTTTAAATTTCTGATAGTCCCCGGTTCGGGTGGCTATTTGTAATTTTGCAATCGTTTCCGGATTCCAGGCGTGAGCCTCTCTTCCTTTTCTCCATGCGTATAGTCCCAGATTATCGTATAGAGACCTATCATGGTTTTCAAAAGCATTTCTGAACGCTTTGATGGAATCTTCTGCAATATCTCCCAGATCTATCCCTTCTATTTTGGAAGTAGTATATCCGAAATATTTGGACAATACTTGTGAGCTGATGCCTACGGCTTCAAATACCTGCGCGCCGATATAACTTTTCAGGGTGGAAATTCCCATTTTGGAAAGGACTTTTAATAACCCTTTATGGATGGAATTTCTATAGTTTTTCTCGGCAGTGGAAAATACCATCTGTATTTCCCCTTTTTTCACCAGATCTTCAAGCACGGCAAAAGACAGATACGGATTTACCGCATTGGCGCCATAGCCGAACAATAAAGCAAAATGCATGACCTCTCTGGGCTCAGCGGATTCCACTACAATATCGATCTGCGTTCTTTTTCTTTTTTTGATCAGGTAATGATGTACAGCCGATACTGCCAGCAGGGAAGGAATGGCTACATTTTCACCGTTTGCCGTTCTGTCGCTTAAAATAATATAATTACTTCCGCTGTCTACTGCTTTTTCCGCTGCTTTACAAAATTCTTCCAGTCCTTTTTCCAGTCCTTGTGTGCTGTCTTTCGGATCAGGAGTGAAGGTCATAGGAATAACTGCAGATTTAAATCCTTTATATTCCAGGTTTTCCAGAAGGTCTAATTCCAGATTGGTAATTATAGGATAAGATAATCCCACCATTTTACAATGTTCAGGCATAGGCTCCAGAATATTTTTATGCAGGGTTCCTATGTATCCGGACAGGGACATAACCAGTTCTTCCCGGATAGGATCTATCGGCGGATTGGTTACCTGCGCAAAGTGTTGTCTGAAGTAAGAGAATAAACGTTGTGGCTCTTTGGAAAGAATAGCCATCGGGGTATCATTTCCCATAGATCCGATAGGCTCTTTTCCTTCCAGGGCCATAGGTATCAGTAGTTTTTCTATATCTTCCCGGTAATATCCGTAGGCAGAAAGAAGAGTTTCCCTATTTTCCACTTCATATTTCACACTTCTTCCTGAGCTTATATCGTCCAGAGAAGTCCGGTTTTTATTCAGCCATTTCTTATAAGGATAGGCCTTCGCCAGACTTTCTTTAAGTTCTTTATCGTATTGTACGGTTCCTGTTTCCGTATCTACCATCAACATTTTTCCGGGTCTGAGTCTTCCTTTTTCCCTGATTTCGGAAGGGTCGAAAGTAAGAACTCCGGTTTCTGAAGCCACCACCATTACATCTTTATGTGTAATCAGATACCGGGCCGGACGCAGTCCGTTTCTATCCAGCAGACCTCCGGCATATCTTCCGTCGCTAAACAGGATGGTAGCAGGGCCGTCCCACGGTTCCATCAGGATACTGTGATATTCGTAGAAGGCTTTTAAGTCTGAGGAAATAGGGTTTTTAGAATTCCAGGATTCTGGAATCATCATGGCTAAAGCATGAGGAAGGGATTTCCCTGACATTACCAAAAACTCCAGCACATTATCAAAAGAGGCGCTGTCGCTCATTCCGTATTGAACAATAGGCCATATTTCTTCGATGTTACCTATTTTTTCGGATTTCAGTACGCTTTCTCTCGCATCCATCCATAACCGGTTTCCCCGGATAGTATTGATTTCTCCGTTGTGTCCTACCATCCGGAATGGCTG
>JAVBRH010000076.1:0-5852 GCA_031548225.1 Apibacter sp. | reverse complement strand
AAATAGCCATATCAAATTGTTTGGCTTCCTGTGTAAGAGCTTTAATCATTTCCGCAGAGTTTTGAAAATGTACATTGTCATCAGCGGTTCCGTGAATAATCAGGTAATTCCCCTGAAGATCCTTAGCAAAATTAAGAGGAGAATTATCATCATATCCGTTGGGATTCTCCTGTGGAGTCTGTAAAAATCTTTCGGTATAGATAGTGTCATAAAACCTCCAGTTAGTAACAGGCGCAACGGCTATTCCCATTTTAAACAGTCCGTTTCCTTTAGTCATACAGAGAGAGGTTACATACCCTCCGAAACTCCATCCCCAGATTCCCAGTCTGTTTCCATCTACATAGGATTGGGATTTAAGCCATTTTGCGGCAGCTATCTGATCTTCCAGTTCCAATTTCCCTAATTGTTTATAAATCAATTTTTTAAAGGCTTCTCCCCTTCCCCCTGTTCCTCTTCCATCCACAGAAACTACTAGATAGCCCTGTTGGGCAAGCATCTGATACCACCAGTAATTGAAAGGATCCCAGGAATTAGTTACGGTCTGTTTTCCGGGACCGCCATAAACGTACATCAATACCGGATATTTTTTTCCAGAATCAAAGTTCTTGGGTTTTATAATGTAAGCTTTTAGATTATCTCCTTTTCCATTGGGAATATCTATAAATTCCAACATCCGAGTTTGTTTTTTGTTGATGAAAGAAAGAAGTCCGGCATTATTTTCCAGTGTTTTGAGTACTGCACCGGTATTGGAGCGTAAGGTATAAACAGGCGGGGTGTCGGCTGTACTGAAGTTATCTATAAAAAAAGAGAAATCGGAGCTGAAATTTGCTTCATGAGTACCGTTTTCCGGTGTTAAAAGGGTTTGTTTTCCTGTTTTAATGTCGGCAACACCGATTACCCGATTTTCTGATCCTTTTTCCGTTGACTGAAAATATAGGTTATGTTCATCCGGATCTATCCCGTAAACTTCGGTGATTTCCCAGTTCCCTTTGGTAATGGCTTTAACGGATTTTCCGTCCTGACTGTAGAGATATAAATGATTATATCCGCTTTTTCCTGAATTCATGATAAAACTTCCGTCCTTCAAAATGTTTAGAAATAAGTCATCTGTATCGATCCAGGTGGTAGAAGTTTCCGAAAACAGTTTTTTTACATTTCCGTCAGAAATGTTTATCTGGGAAACATCAACTTTATTTTGTAGCCGGTTGGAGGTTAAAGTATATAAACTTCCGGCAGGAGAAAAGCAGATTTTGATGATATAATAATTTTCAACCTTTTCCAGAGGTATGGAAGAAATGGTATTCTTTTCCAGATTATAAGTATGTAAGGTTACCCTGGAATTTTCTCCCCCTGCCTTCGGATATTTAAATGTCAGACTTTGGGGATATAAGTCGTTTCCATATAGAGGAATATCCACTTCTTTTACCTGGGATTCATCAAAACGGACAAAAGCCAGGGATTTCCCATCAGGCGACCATTCAAAATTCCTGACAAAACCTAATTCTTCTTCATATACCCAGTCTGAAATCCCGTTGATAATTTTATTTTTCTCTCCATCGGTAGTTACCTGAGTAATTTTTAATGAGGGGATTTCCTGATAATATAGGTTATTTTCAAAGACAAAAGCCAGTTTAGTCCCGTCAGGAGAAAAAACAGGTTCCTGAATGAACTTATTGTTGAAGATGTTATAGGTGGACTTATCCTTTACATTATATAGGGTATAAACTCCTTGTTGGGAACGCCGGTAAATAGGAACGGCTTTGGTTTCCAAAAGCAAATACTGTTCGTCCGGACTGTATTTGTAATCGGTATAACTGCCCTGAACTACGGTTTCGATTTTTTCAAAAGTCTGATAGGAATACTTGTCAATACTGTTCCCGGACAAGGCAGTATATTGTTTCCCGCTGGCCATGGAAGTAATCCCGGAAATGGATTTGGGGTAAAAACTCCCGCTCCATATTTCTTCCAGGGATATGTTTTGTGCAGAAAGTGACAGAGCTATAAAAAAGAAAAATATTCTTGAAATATATTTTGCAGATTCTTTCATAATATTGCAAATTCAATTGTATTTATAAAGAGTCAAAATTAGTAAATTTGAGAAAATAAATTACACATATGTCACGAAGCTTTGTAGTCGGAGATATTCATGGTTGTTATGATGAACTGTTGGAACTAATTCGGAAGATTGAGTTGAGGGATGAGGATGTTTTAATTTCTGTGGGGGACATTGTAGACCGGGGAGATAAATCGAAAGAAGTTTATGAGTTTTTCAGGGATCGCCCAAATTCCTTTGTTGTAATGGGAAATCATGAAAAGAAACACGGTAAGGGGATTTTAAATTATTCCCAGAAAAGAGTGAAATTACAATTCGGTGAAGGGTATGAGGAGTTTATAAAATGGATAAAGGAACTTCCTTATTTTATAGAGTTGGAGGGGGCTCTTATTGTCCATGCTGCTTTTGAGCATGATAAAACACTGGAAGAACAAAAAAAGGGAGTATTATGCGGCTCCACTTCAGGGGAAAGATATTTGATCAAGAAGTATCCTGTAAATACTTCCTGGAACGATTTTTATAAAGGGGGAAAACCTGTGATTTACGGTCATCGGGTGGTGGGTGACACTCCTAAAATCAAGAACAATACTTACGGAATAGATACAGGAGCCAGCCACGGAGGTTATCTGACCGCTTTAGAACTGGGAACTTTTGAAGTTCATCAGGTAAAGATGAAAAGGAAGGGCAAGTATTAATGTAAGTAAAAAATCTTAGGTGTATCTAACATACCATACGGTATGGTATGTTTTACATATAAAACAATCCGGATTATTCCTTATAAAGTTCCGGATTTAGTGCCTGAGGTGACCATAGTTCCAAAAAATCCTGTATTTTTTTATTGTCATATCCTCCGGCACCATTTTCTAAAAAGTCGGATTGCTGGGTGTGTATTCTTTCTCCGCTTTCATTTAAGATAACAAAAACAGGAAATCCAAAACGCTGGGGGAAACCTAACTTTGAAAGAATTTCCTTGTTTTCATTTTCCCGGGAATAGTTTAAATGGTAAACAATGTAGTTATCGTCCATCGCTTTTTTTAATTCGGGAGTTTCCTGAGTAAGTTTGTTAAAACGCAGACACCAGGGACACCAGTTCCCTCCTATCTGAAGCAATACGAATTTGTGTTCTTTTTTCGCTAAAACAAGTGCCGAATCCATTTTTTGGGAAGCATTGTCTTCTGGATGATATATTTTTGTGTTTTGGGAAAATGCAAAATTGAAGAGGAAAAAGGTTAACAGTATGTTTATGTATTTCATTGTGGTTTTTGATTTTCGGCTTTTTCTTTTTCTTCCTGCCTTAATTGCTTTAATTGTTCTTTGGTCAGTTTATCTTCCAGATTTTCAATTACGTCGTCATAGATGTGCTGCATAGCTTCCGCATCAGCATAATAATAACTGAAACTGTTCTGAAATATTTCTTTAGTCGTTTTATGCTTTTTGAATATGGAAAGATAAGTATCGAAAGCAGTTTCTTTACTTAGCGGAATAGATTCAGGAGTCTGTTTATACAGGTAAATATCCGTTAAAATCTCAGTCATTTCCTTTTTTGATAATAAATCTTTGGGTTTTTCCAATGCATGCTGGCAGGAAAATAATAACAGGAAATTCAACGATAGAAATACTATAACTCTCATAACTTTCCTACTAAAGATAACAATTTCATTTTAATTACTCCAAATACGGCTTCACTGATAATAGCCCCATTCATTTTGGATTCGCCCTTAGTTCTATCGGTAAATATAATAGGAACTTCTACAATTTTAAAATTTTTGCAGTAAGTCCGAAACTTCATTTCTATCTGGAAGCCATATCCTACAAGTTTAACCTCATCAAGAGGCAGGGTTTCCAATACCTTTCTGGTAAAACACACAAACCCGGCAGTAGAGTCATGGATAGGCAGCCCGGTAATCAGGCGTACATATTTGGAAGCAAAAAAGGAAAGTAAAACCCGGTTCATAGGCCAGTTCACTACGTTCACTCCCTGAGAGTACCGGGATCCGACGGACATATCTGCCCCGTTTTTACAAGCTTCATATAATCGTATCAGATCATTGGGATTATGTGAAAAATCGGCATCCATTTCAAAGATATATTCATAATCCCGGGCTAAAGCCCATTTAAAACCATGAATATAAGCCCGTCCTAATCCATCCTTTTCTTTCCTTTCTTCCAGAAAAATTCGATCCGGATGTTCATTTTGAAGTTCTTTCACCAGATTTCCTGTCCCGTCGGGAGAGGAATCATCGACCACCAAAATATCAAAAGATTCAGTTAAATTCAGGACATAGAGGATAATATCACGGATATTTTCCTTTTCATTGTAGGTGGGTATTATGACTAATTTTTTATCAGGCACACTATTTTCTTTCTTATCCTGCTATTTTAAACAGAGAACAAAGGTAAGTAATTTCGTTTTGAGTGTTCAAATAATCTTATTTGGACATAAAATAGGCAAACATCAGTTCATCATCTGTTTCCTCTTCGGCCTCTTCAAATAAGGAAATCAGTTTTTCAAATTTATCTAGCTGTTCTAAACTGAGATTATGAAATTCAATTTTTACAGGAAGCTCGATCATTCCTGTAACAGCATCCCAAAGACCATCCAGGTTATTGGCTATCTGTGAAGGAAGTCCGAATTTTTTCTGAAAGGTTTTATAAAAGTTGGATAAGGTCGATATTTCGCTGAAATCAAAGACTACGGTGTTCATTTTTGTTCAAAGGTATTATAGTGATCATAAGTTACAAAAATCAGTCCATCATTGGAAAAAACCACTCTGTGAGCTCCCCTGTTCCCGCAATTGTAGTCTAAATCGGCTTCAAACCATTTTCTCCCTTTTTGGGAAGGAACGGCATTTTGTCTGTTGGAAAAAACATCGCCTCCGATTATTTTTCCGGGAAGAACCTGGCAAAGATTTCCTTTTTCAGGTTTCCATCCTGATTTCCGTGCTTCTTTTTTTGTTATATAATAATCGGGTAACCGATGATTTTTTTTTAGATATGGGACTACTACCTGCTCCGAACTCAGGTGTCGGATATTAAATTGTTCAGTGTCCAGGTGATTGGTCGCATTTCTGTAACCGAGAATGATAACAGCAATCAGTAACAGGCCGATTATTGTAAAATAAAATAAGGACTGAGATTTTAATTTCATATTCAATGAGAAACGTAAAAGTAAAGTTATCAAAAAATTAATAAGTTTAGTATTTTTGAATAAAATTCTTTTACACCATGTATATTGAAAGCGACAAGAATCCTAAGGTTAAAAACCTGTTGAAGTTATTGGAGAAAAGCAGGGAACGAAGAGCTCAAAAAAAGTTTGTGGTAGAGGGAAGACAGGAAAATTTTTTTGCTTTACAAAACGGATTTTCCCCAACGGAATTTTTTATTCAGCGGGAAATTTTCCAGGATTCACTAAAGTTACCGGAATTTGTTATAAAATATGAAGTATCTCCTTCCGTTTATGGGAAAATGGCATACAGGAAGATTACGGAGGGGATTATAGGGGTCTATGAATATAAACTTAAGGATCTTTCAAAGATTCCACTATCTGAAAAACCGTTCATCCTGGTGATTGAATCGGTGGAAAAGCCGGGGAATCTGGGAGCAATATGCAGGTCGGCAGATGCTTTCGGTGTGGATATGGTTTTTCTTTGTGAGGAAAGGGCGGATATTTATAACCCGAATGTGATACGTTCTTCGGTAGGAAGTTTTTTTAATATCCCGGTAATATCTGCCGGCAATGATGCAGTATATGAGTTTTTAAAAAGAAATGAAATAGATATTTATGCAACTTATATGGATG
>JAVBRH010000112.1:0-5839 GCA_031548225.1 Apibacter sp. | reverse complement strand
CGGAGTACGTCCGATTGGAGATTGATCTACATCTACAATCTTATCTAAAAATTCCAGTCCCTCAATCTTTTTATATGGTAACGGTTCCTTTTCTGCCCGGTAAAAATGTTTATTAAGTATCGGGTACAAAGTATGGGTAATTAAAGAAGATTTTCCGCTTCCGGAAACTCCGGTCACACAAATTAGTACTCCCAACGGAATTTCCAATGTAACATTTTTAAGATTATTCCCCGTACACCCGGATAATTTCAGAGTATGCCCGTTTCCTTTTTTTCTCTTTTTGGGAACGGAAATTTCCAATTCCCCGTTAATATACTTAGAAGTCAAAGTATCTGCCTGTGAAATATCTTCGGGAATTCCTTTCCAGACTATCTCCCCTCCTCTTTTTCCTGCAAAAGGGCCTAAATCCACCACATAATCTGCATTCAGGATCATATCCTTATCATGTTCTACCACAATAACGGAATTTCCTAAATCCCGAAGTTTCTTCAATGATTCTATCAGCCTCACATTATCCCTCTGATGCAGTCCGATACTTGGCTCATCCAGAATATACAGCACATTCACTAACTGAGAGCCTATCTGAGTAGCCAGACGGATTCTCTGAGACTCCCCTCCGGAAAGGCTTTGTGAAGGACGGGACAAGCTCAGGTACTCCAATCCCACATCCAGCAGAAAACTTAATCTCTTGGATATTTCCTGTAATAATTCCTTAGCTATAATATTCTGGTTTTCCGAAAGTTTGACAGGCAATTGCTCTATCCAGTCTTGCAGCTCTTTCAGAGAAAAAGCTGCCACTTCCGAAATATTCTTATTATCCAGCCTGAAAAAAAGGCTTTCTTTTTTTAATCGGGCTCCATTACAAACCGGACAAATCCGATCTTCGAAAACCTGAATTTTAAATTTTTGTGTTTCTCCGTCCTCATTCCCCTCCAAAGATATGCGGGTCAGGTATTCACTTATTCCCTCAAAATTAATCTTATACGTTTTTTGTATCTGGGCATAATCCAAATCAACCACTATTTTTTCATTCGCTCCATACAAAATTTCCTGTTGTGTCTGTTCTGAAAGCTTTTCCCAGGGAGTATTCATATCAAAGCCATTCTTTTTAAGAATAATCTCTATCTGAGAAAGAATCCATCCATTGTGCTTCAATTCTTCAAAAATGGGAAATACATTTTTATTAAAAGACAATTTCGGATTAGGAATAAGTTTATCCAGACGAATCTCTTTTACCCTTCCCAGCCCGTTGCAATGCTCACAAGCCCCTTTAGGAGAATTAAACGAAAAAGTATTTGGTTCCGGAAGCTGGTAAGAAAGCCCGGTAGTGGGACACATTAAATTCCGGCTGAAATATTTACCCTGTTCCTCTCCCTGCTTCAATAAAAGGATGGTTCCGTCTCCATGCTGCATAGCCAGCCGGACAGAAGACAATATCCGTTGAGAATGTTCTTCCGTATCTATATTCAGTTTATCTATAACCACTTCTATATCATGGATTTTATACCGGTCTAATTTCATATCCGGCTCTATATCCCGCAGCTTACCATCCACTCGTACCTGTAAAAATCCTTTTTTAGCCAAACCCGCAAATAACTCACGATAATGCCCTTTTCGGGAACGTACCAGAGGAGCAAGCAATAAGACTTTTTCTCCCAAAAAATCCTGATAGATAAGATTTATTATCTGATCCTCCGAATATTTCACCATTTTTTCTCCGGTATTGTACGAATAAGCGTCGGAGGCCCGGGCATAAAGTAAACGGAAAAAATCATATAATTCGGTAACGGTTCCTACTGTGGAACGGGGATTTTTTGAAGTGGTTTTTTGCTCTATGGCTATAACCGGAGACAAACCGTCTATTTTATCCACATCCGGACGTTCCAGCGTTCCTAAAAACTGACGCGCGTAAGCTGAAAAGGTTTCTATATATCTACGCTGCCCTTCCGCAAAAATTGTATCAAAAGCCAAAGAAGATTTTCCACTTCCGCTCAATCCGGTAATAACCACCAATTGATTACGGGGAATCTCTACAGATAAGTTTTTTAGGTTATGTTCTCTCGCTCCGTATATTTTTATGTACTCCTGATTCATAGTTTGTTACCACAAAAAGATTAATCGGTTTCTGACAATTCAAACCGACTGCAAAGGTAGTAATTTTTAGTCTGAACAACCTTAAACCTTTATCTCCAATCACTCAAAAATATAACATTTAAACAGTAATCTTGTGTATCAAAGAATTATGTCTTTGCCCTCCGAATAAACTTATTCTTACCCCTTATCCAAAATAAAATTCCCCTTAAAAAAGGGGAATTTTATTTTTATATCTTAATTATTTATTTATAAATATGCGAACTGGGCACAGAAGTGGAACTTGACTGAGTCGAACTGCTTTTTTGAGTACTGGAATTAGAAGTGGTTATATTACTGGTTCCGGTAGAGGATGGTACAGTTGTGCCATACTTGTAAGCGTTATAATATTCCAAAGCTTGAGACATTTTCGCATTCAGGTCCGCAATTCTATTTTGAGGATCAGGGTGTGTTGATAAAAACTCCGGTGTACTACTGCCACCTGTTGCATCAATCATTCTCTGCCAGAAAATCGGAGCCTGTCTCGGATCATATCCAGCCATTGCCATAATGTACAATCCCATAGTATCAGCATCTGTTTCCTGCTTTCTTCCGTAACGCAATAAAGTGATTCCACTTGCTACAGGATAATATTCGTTAATTACACTTTTTAAAGCCTGATTATTGGTCATCCCTCCTAAAAGTTGTCCGCCTATTTCAGAAACATAGGACTGAGAGATTTTTTCCGCTCCGTGTCCTGCCAGTGCATGGGCTATTTCATGCCCCAATACCACAGCCAGTCCTGCATCATCCTTACAAATAGGCATAATTCCGGTATAAACAGCAACCTTCCCTCCTGGCATACACCAGGCATTTACTGTTTTTGAATCATCAATTAACACAAATTGCCATTCATATCCGTCCAAAGCCGATTCCTTTCCTATGGACTTATAATAATTTTCTGCCGCTGTTTTTATTCTGTTTCCCACTTCACTCACCTGTTTCGCCTGAGTAGTGCCTGTAATTATTTTATTGGAGCTTAAAACATCCTGATATTGCTGAAAAGAAGAGGGTAAGATCTGCGCATTAGATACCAGGCTCAAAGATTTTCGTCCCGTTAAAGGATTAGTGGCGCACGCAACCGCTAATAAAGCGGCTACAGACAGTAGTAAAATTTTATTTGCTTTCATGTTTGATAACTTATCTTGATTATATAGTAAATTTATTAATTAATGTTTTTAAATTTGCACAGTTTTAATAAATATTTAAATCAAAAAATATGCCTTACTTATTTACATCCGAATCAGTATCGGAAGGTCACCCGGATAAAATCGCAGATCAAATCTCTGATTCCGTTCTAGATCACTTTTTAGCTTTTGATTCTGAATCTAAAGTAGCCTGCGAAACTTTGGTTACTACAGGACAGGTAATATTAGCCGGAGAAATCAAATCCAACATCTATATCGATTTACAACAAATCACCCGAAATGTAATCAGGAAAATCGGTTATACCAAAAGCGAATACATGTTCGAAGCAGAATCCTGCGGAATTTTATCTGCCTTACACGAACAGTCCCAAGACATTAACCGTGGAGTGGACAAGGAAAATAAGGAAGAACAGGGAGCCGGAGATCAGGGAATGATGTTTGGATATGCTACCAGTGAAACCGATAATTATATGCCTTTGGCTCTGGACATATCCCACAGCATCCTAAAGATACTGGCTAACATCAGAAAAGAAGGGAAAATGATGACTTATCTTCGTCCGGATGCTAAATCTCAGGTTACCATAGAATATGATGACAACAACAAACCTATCCGTATTGACACTATAGTACTTTCTACTCAACATGATATGTTTGACCCGGATGAAAAAACAGTATTAAACAAAATAGCTGAAGATGTAAAAAACATTGTCATTCCACAGGTAAAAGCAGAATCTAAAGAGGAAGTTCAGACCCTATTTAATGATAATATCAAATATCATATCAACCCTACCGGAAAGTTTGAAATCGGAGGCCCTCACGGAGATACCGGATTAACAGGTAGAAAAATCATTGTAGATACCTATGGAGGAAAAGGAGCGCACGGAGGAGGTGCTTTCTCAGGAAAAGATCCTTCCAAAGTTGACCGTTCCGCTGCTTATGCTACCCGGCATATTGCTAAAAATCTTGTAGCTGCAGGAGTAGCTGATGAAGTTTTGGTACAGGTATCTTATGCTATCGGGGTTACCGAACCTTGTGGTGTATATGTAAACACATATGGAACATCCAAAATCAGCCTTTCTGATGGTGAAATAGCTCAAAAAATTGAAAAAATATTTGACTTAAGACCTTATGCCATAGAAAAAAGATTAAAGCTGAGAAATCCTATTTATTCGGAAACTGCGGCTTACGGACATATGGGAAGAAAACCTGAAATAGTTAAAAAACGATTTGAAAGAAACGGAGATGGAGGAAAAATAGACGTAAAAGAGATAGAAGTGGAATTGTTTACCTGGGAAAAACTGGATTATGTAGATAAAATTAAAGAAGTCTTTGGTATTTAATACTTTATACTTTCTTTAGCCAAAATTTCATTTTATGCCGAAAATAATAGCAATTGATTATGGCGAGAAAAGAACCGGATTGGCGGAAACTGATGATATGCAAATTATTGCCAGCGGATTAGCCGGAATTTCAACACAGGATTTACTTCCTTTTCTGGAAAAATACATCAATGAAAATTCGGTTGAAAAAATAGTTGTAGGTTTGCCTATCCGGTTAAACGGAGAATTATCGGAAATTGAAACCTCCATTCAAAAATGGATAAAAAAAATCAATGCTCTTTTTCCTGAAATTCCTGTTGAGCGGGTAGATGAAAGATTTACATCAAAAATTGCCGCACAAGCTATCAGTCAAAGTGGAAAAGGCAGAAAAAAAAGAGAAGATAAGCATTTGTTGGATGAAGTAAGTGCTACTCTAATCCTTCAAACATATTTAGATAAAAAATAAAAATATGATTTTACCTATATATGCCTATGGCGACCCGGTCTTACGGAAAAAAACCGAAGAAATAGATAAAAATTATCCCAATCTAAGCCAACTAATCGAAAATATGTTCGAAACCATGTACAAAGCACATGGAATTGGTTTAGCGGCCCCTCAGATCGGACTTTCCATCCGGTTATTTATCATAGATGCCACTCCTCTTGCAGAAGATGAAGAATATGAAGAGATTAAAGAAGAACTAAAGATCTGCAAAAAAGTTTTCATCTATCCTAAAATCACTGAAAGAAACGGTGAACCCTGGAAATTCAATGAAGGCTGTCTGAGTATTCCCGATGTACGGGAAGATATAGCACGCCCGGAGATAATTACTATTGAATATTATGACGAAAACTGGAAAAAACACAAGGAAATCTATAAAGATGTCCGGGCCCGGATTATCCAGCATGAATACGACCATATAGAAGGTATTTTATTTACCGATTTATTATCTCCTTTAAAGAAAAAATTAGTAAAAGGAAAACTGGCTAATATAAGCAAAGGAAAAGTGGATGTGGAATACAGAATGAAATTCCCTCATCATTAAAAAAAACAAATATTATTATTTTAATTACTATATAATACAATGGATATTACAAAAATTATTGCAATTACAGGAAAACCGGGATTATTTGAATTGATCTCACAAACTAAAGGCGGTTTCATTGTAAAGGATCTGATTGCACAAAAAAAATTATCAATCAGTGCAAACAGTCAGGTAAGTTTGCTTCAAAATATTTCCA